>NZ_NHCK01000087.1:0-22741 GCF_002172815.1 Hyphomonas sp. TMED31
GGGGGCTTGTTCGCCATCTTGCGCGACAGGTTCTGGATATGGATGGCCCACTGCCAGCGGCGCTTTTTGCTGAAAGTCCTCACCTCTCTGACGCGGAACTGGACGAGCTTGACGCCATCATCAATGCAGCTGAGGGCGAACAGGAGGACAAGGCATGAGCGTNCTCGGACTTGTTTGCCTGACCTTTGTCTGGAGCGCCGCATTGTGGGTGCTTGCGTCAGCATTGTCATCACTTAACCCGTCGCCCAAAGCTGCACAGGCTATCTGGCGCGGTGCAGCCGCGCTGATGTTTGCGCCGTTTGTCGCGTCTGCCTTCATGCCGGGGGTTGGTCAGGTCGCGGTTCAGGCCCTGCCGGATTTGCCGATGGTTGAGGCGCTGACCATCCAGCCAGCCGCTGAATTTCAGGATGTGACACGCCCAGCATTCCGTATGCCGCACGTTTCGACGCTGGTCGTTTGGGTGCTGGTGGCGGGTTGGTGCGCTCGGGGAGTTTGTTGGGCCGTCGGCCAGTTCCGGCTTCAGCGCTTGAAGCAACGTGCGCGCGCAGTGTTACGCCCCGTGGGTCATTGGGCCGAGGCGGTTGGATTGAGCCAGGCTCCAGACGTGCGCATCATACCACACGGCGCCCCGTTCCTTGCGGGAATACTCCGCCCCGTGATCTACATTCCGGCTGCCTTGATTTCGAAAAGCCACACGCCGCAGATCATCGTGCATGAAATGGTGCATCTGAAGCGAGGTGATTTGCTGACCCGCCCCTTCGACCGGGTCGTGGCAGATATCTTCTGGTTCTCACCTTTTGCCCGGGCCATGCGCGAGCGGCTTGATTACTGGCGCGAAGCCATCGTGGACGAGGAGACTGCCGACCTTACCGGGGACCGTATCGCCTATGCCCGAGCACTCACTCAAGTCGCCCGCCATGCCCGGCCTCCCATGATCCTGCCCGTTGCAGCATTCATTCTCAAAAAGGAAGGAACCCTGAAAATGCGCCTGACACAATTATTGACGGAGACGGATCATCGGCCGAAACGCCTCGGACTGGCGGTTGCGGCAGCGCTCGCACTGGCCGCGCCACTCGCGTTGGCGCAGGGCTCCCTCATCCGTGGCGCAGCCGCGCTGCCCGCAGCCACTGTCAATTACACGCACCCCATTCTCGACAAAGCGAAGCTGACCAGCGCTTTTGGGATGCGCACACATCCGATCACAGGCGAAGAGAAACTGCATCGTGGGATTGATCTGGCCGAAGAGGCAGGCAAGCCAATCTATGCGCCGACGTCCGCAATTGTCATGCGCGCCGAGATGACCAAGGGGTATGGTAATCTGGTCGAGATCAAAGCTGGCAACACGATCCTGCGCTTTGGTCAGTTGCAGGACATCAAGGTTGCCGTTGGTCAAACCGTATCAGGCGGAACGATTATCGGAACCTTGGGGCAATCCGGTCAGGCAACCGGCCCGCACCTGCATCTGGAAGTCTGGCGCAATGGCTCAGTTGTTGATCCGATGGCGGAAGAGGGGCTGGAACTGGCGAAGAGTCTTTTCATAACGTCAAACTCTGGTGCAAGGCTGCCGGCACCGGCGGCTGCGCCCAAAGCTCCAAAGGCACCCGCCGCGCCACAGCCTGCTGCGGCACCAGAAGCGCCGGAGGGGTGTGAGGCAGACAAGGTCTGGTTTACTGAGCGCGATATGTCTCCCGAATGGCGCGAGCGTGCAGAAGCCGCCAAGCTTGCGAACAAGTCGGCCTGGTTGAATCTGGATGCCGGATGGGTGCCGACCACGGTCAAGCATCCCGCGCCGTCCTATCCTGTCGATGCCGCCAAGCAGCATCTTAGTGGTACATGTCTCGTCATGTTCGATCTCGGAGTCGACGGTCTGCCGAAGAACAAGATCGCCGAATGCTCAGACCCGGCATTCAACACCGAAGCCGTCAAACTGAACGGTGCCGTGTTTGAGCCCGTGAAGAATGAGGCCGGCAAGGCGGTTGAAGTGAAAGGCGTGACCTATCCGCTGGAATTCTGCATCGGATAAATTGGTGGAACTTTCCTGGCGCGCGGCGCGTCTGGTTTCGAGAAGAGACTTTTCGCGTCGCGTGTGAGGATGTTCCAGCCATGTCTGCTCCAAAACCCATCGGAAAGAGCAAACCGATCATCGGTGGTGTACTGACTTTTGTCCTGTTCGGAGTACATCGTCTGTTTGTCGGGCAGATTTACTCTCGCTCAGAAGCGATGAAACTGGTCGACAGCCTTTCAGATTCGTCGCTCTATTTTGGCTCCGCCATTGCCAGTGCATCCGCGACGATTCTGGCCCTCATGCTCACCATGCTTGGCATGATGCACAATAGCAGCGCCGACATTGGTATCTGGCTGTTCAAGCGCGTTCGAATGATTGCCTGGTTTGCGACGATCAGCTTGTGTAGCGCGGTCGCATTGCTGACCTTTTCATCCATCCCCATCGGGGAATTTGAAGACATTCCAAAGGACTGGTTCGTGATGTCTTACTATGCCATCGCAACACTGATGGCGATCCTGGCCGGGCTCTTGGTCACCAGCATTCTGCTGATCCTTGGCGCGGTCAGGTATCTTGTGAACCGATTGGCCCCTGAAGTGCAGGAAGACGCCGACTAGCGATCGAACAGTTTCGAGACGCTCTCTTCATTCGCGATCCGGCGTATAGCCTCACCCAGCAGAGGGGAAATTGGCAGGATGCGGATGGATTTCGACTTGATCGCATCCTCCGATGGCTGGATCGAGTCGGTCATCACCAATTCGTCCAGCACAGATTTTTCGATCCGCTGAACGGCATTGTTCGACAGTACACCGTGAGTGACATAGGCCGCGACAGATTTCGCGCCATGCTCTTTCAGTGCCGCGGCTGCGTTCGCCAGCGTGCCGCCGGAATCNCACATGTCGTCGAGCATGATGCAGCGCTTGCCGGAAACGTCNCCAATGATGTTCATCACTTCCGACTTGCCAGCCTCCGGGCGACGTTTGTCGACAATGGCGAGGTCAGCCTCAAGCCGCTTTGCCAGGGACCGAGCACGAACCACGCCGCCAACGTCGGGAGATACGACAATCAGATCCTTGCTGCCGTAGCGCTCCTTGATGTCATCCACCATGACCGGGCTGCCGAACAGGTTGTCGGTCGGGATGTCGAAGAAGCCCTGGATCTGCCCGGCATGCAGGTCCACCGTCAGAACGCGGTCAGCCCCTGCGCTGCAGATCAGATTTGCTACCAGCTTTGCGGAGATCGGCGTACGTCCATCAGTTTTGCGGTCCTGACGGGCATAGCCGAAATAGGGGATGACGGCCGTGATACGGCGGGCCGATGCGCGCTTCAGCGCGTCCATGCAGATCAGCAGCTGCATCAGATTGTCATTGGCGGGGTAGGACGTCGACTGGATGACAAACACATCCTCGCCACGAACATTCTCATCGATCCTGACGAATATTTCCTGGTCCGAGAACGTCTTGACTTCAGAGCGCGTCAGGCGCGTGTCGAGATAGTCGGCGATGGCTTCTGCCAATGGCCGGTTCGCATTGCAGGAAAGCAGTTTCATGATGTATCGCCCGTGAAGCCCGTTGGTGTCGCTTTTGTAACATAGGGCAGCGAGTCGCAACCGGACTCTGTGCGGTTTTGCAGAAAATTACAGATGAAGCATGATCACTGAGGCATTTCGGCCATAGTCCGGTTCGCCGCGATGATTGCGCCTGCGATTGGAGAAATAATCCTTCTCCAGTGCACACGTATCGAGTCCAGAATCATGGACTAAGTGAACGCCCAACCGGTCCAGACGCTGGCGACAATAGCCGGGCAGGTCAAACTGGAATCGGTCTGCCTTGCCCGGAATAAACAAGGCTTCGCTTTCCGGAGACGCCACCAGAAACGTGTCCCGAAATTCCGGGCCGACTTCATAACTGGCCTGTTGGATGGTCGGGCCGATGGCTGCTCGGATGCGGCCTGGAGATGCGCCCAGCTGCGTCATCGCAGAAACCGTTGAATCGAGGACACCGCCAATGGCGCCTTTCCAGCCGGCATGTGCCGCGCCAATCACGCCGGCGTCCGGGTCAGCAAACAGGACGGGCGTGCAGTCGGCGGTCAGTATGCATAGCGCGAGTCCCGGCTCGGTCGTGACCATCGCGTCGGCTTCGGGCCGCACAGTCCAGGGGGCGGTTACGTGGACGGCATCGGAAGAGTGGATCTGATAGCAGGAAAGAAGGGCGCGGGCGGACAGTGCGGCCCGGACACGCTCCCGGTTCGTCGCTACGGCGTCTGGTGAATCGCCAGAACCTTCGCCGACATTCAGGCTGTCATACAGCCCGCTCGACACGCCGCCTTTGCGGCCGAAGAAGCCGTGTCGGACTGTGCTGATGGCGTGTAGATTGTCGGCGGTGACGGAGGGAGGAATCGACATGGGTTCAGCCTAGTCGCTGATCTGGCGCGCTGGAACGGGCAGCGTGCATATGTCGAGCCGCTTGGGCGGCGTCACGACAAAGGCGTCGACTGCACCATAGTCNCGTTTCGAATCTTTCANGATTTCCCACTCTGCACTGTGTGTCGCCATGACTTCCCAGCGGGGGCGGATATCCGCGGGCATATCTGCTGCCCCGCCGACAGAAAGGATGCGGTTTGCGGCGAGACGCTCAGCCCGCTTTGCAAGGGCTTCCTCGGATGTTTCCGGATCGAGGAAGGCGGCCAAGGCGTCTTCAGGGGTGGGATCGACGCGGTCGAGTCGGTTGATGTGGTCCATCCCGGCGATCACCCGGCCGAACAGTGTGTAGTTCCGGTCCAGATACCGGCGCTGGCCAATTGCGATATAGAATTCCGTTGCCCCGGAATCTGGCGCCGTGTCTCGCGCCATCCCCAGCGCACCGGGGCAATGCAGCAGCCATTCCTGCCCGCCCTCTCTGCCCACGGCAAAGCCGTCACGATGACCTGTCGCCTCNGCAAACAGGTCAGGGTTTCCGAGCGGGACAAAGCCGTCAATTTCGATCGGGCGTTCGGCTTCGAGGGAGAGTTCGGCCCATCCGCCCAGACGATGCTCAAATTCCAGGCCTGCCTGCGCCACATGGCCATCAATCACGCGGTAGAAGAATTCATCATTGTACAGGTTCGCGCGAACCGCTTCACGGAACTGCGCTGCATGGGCCGGGGCGGCGTTTGCGGCCAGTTCAATTANGGCCTCTCCTGTNAGNGTCTTCAGGATNACCAGATTTTNNGCTTCCACTTCTCGCCAGGGCGCATCGTGACTCGTTNGCGGGGCAGGGGACGCGGTGNCCTGNGGGCTGGAANCGGGGATGGATTCGCAGGCTGTCGTCACCATCAGTGCTGCCGCCGCTGCCATAAGGAATGCTCTCACGTCTTTGTCTCCTTCCCAAGAAACCGTCCGCCTGCTAATCGCCGCGCATGTATCAGATAACTGCAAAGGGCGCGCGGGCGCCAGTCGAAACGGCGTGGGATGCGCTGGCTTGGGCAGATCCTTCGCCAGCAGGCGCGGTCGACGCCAAGGAAGATGGACGCGGCAGCTGGCGGCTCGACGCCTTTGCCGAGACCGAGGAAGAGGCTGAAGCCTGTGTCGTGATCATCGAAGAATCTGCGCCGGAACTGACCGCGCGGATCGAACAGGTGATCGAACAGGATTGGGTTACGCTGTCGCTTGAAGGCCTGCCGCCAGTGAAGGCCGGGCCGTTCATCGTGGCGGGAAGTCACGCCTTGGCGCGACAGTCTCCGGGCAAGATCGCTGTCCTGATCGAAGCCGGGCCAGCCTTTGGCACCGGCCATCACGGCACGACACTGGGCTGCCTGCTGGCGCTCGACGAAGTTCGCCGCAGCCGGAAAGTCGGCAAGGTGCTGGACCTCGGAACCGGATCAGGCGTGCTGGCGATTGCGGCTCTGAAGGCTGGCGCGACGTCGGCCATAGGCACCGACATTGATCTCGACAGTGTGCGCGTGGCGAATGAGAATGCCCGGAAGAACCACGTCAACGGGTTCACAGCCATGCATGTGACCGGCGCGAATACGCCTCGCATCCGTCAGGGCGGGCCTTATGATACGGTTTTCGCAAACATTCTTATGCGGCCGCTGATCGGGCTTGCGCCGGACATCGCTGCGCTGACGGCGCCGGGGGGCACGATCATCCTGTCAGGTCTGCTGCACCATCAGGCGCCGCCCGTTCGCAACGCGTTTGCGTCCCGAGGCCTGGATTTCCAGGAGCGTATTCGTGAGGATGGCTGGTCAACGCTGGTGTTCCGCAAGCCTGACTGAGGCGATTGCTGCAGCGTCTGCCCGGCCTAGATGAAGCGCGGTGGAGGCGCTTCAGAAATGTCCAGACCCGGCAGCAAACCAAAGCGTGTCAGCAAGGCTGACCTGCCCGAGAAAACCTGCGCTGTCTGCAACCGCCCATTCTCCTGGCGGAAGAAATGGGCGCGGGTCTGGGAAGAAGTAAAGTATTGTTCCGAGCGGTGCCGCCGCGACGCCCGGAAACGCTGACCGGATCAGTATGCGGCGCGGCGAGCCCAGCGGGCCGAACGGCGCGCAAGGATTTGCGGGCGCTGGCTTTCGGCCGACTTCAGCGAGTGCGCAAAAGCGGACTCGGCCACTTCATTGACCATCAGCGGGCGATCTTCACCGGCCATGTTGGTCATGATTGGCGAAGCGATTGTGTTTTGACGTCTCATTTCGAGATCCCTTTTTCTGTATTGTGCGGTGCACAATTATTATCGTGGCGGCTATGTAGCGGAAAAAGGTAAACTTAAAAGCATGGGAATGCTGAAAAATGCATGCAAATTTGCATAACTGTGATGCGGGTTTCGGTGGTCAAATCGCGGCTTTCGGCCTACATAGAGGGCATGAGACAGACATTTGATATCAAGGGTGGACCGCAGGACGGTCGAGCCCATTTGCCCCTCGTTCGCGAACAGCTTGCCGCTCAGAAGCTTGACGGCCTTTATGTTCCGCATGACGACGAATACCAGAATGAGTACCTGCCGGACGCGAATGAGCGCCTGGCCTGGGTCAGCGGGTTCACCGGCTCGTTCGGGTCCGCGTTCGTCTTCACGGATCGTGCCGTCATTTTTGCAGATGGCCGTTACACGCTTCAGGTCGTCGACCAGACCGATCCCGATCTGTGGGAAGTGCAATCGGTTCCCGAGCCCGGCCCGTTCGGATGGCTGAAGTCGCAGGACATGTCCGGAAAGCGGATCGGCTATGACCCGAAACTGATGAGCCCGAATGATGTGGCCCAGATGGCAAAGGCGGCCAAGGCTGCTGGCGCGGAACTTGTTGGCGTCACCGACAACCCAATCGATGTGGCGTGGGCCGACCGTCCGGACCAGCCAATGGCACCCGTTGTCCCGCATGATGTGAAGTTCGCCGGAAAGGCCCATGACGAAAAGCGCGTCGAAATCGGCGATGCCCTGAAAGCGGAAAAGCTGGATGCGGCGGTGATTACGTCCCCGGCGTCGATTGCCTGGGCGTTCAATATTCGCGGCGGAGATGTCAGCTGCACGCCGCTGCCGCTCGGCCGGGCGATCCTGTTCGCAGACGGCTCGGCCGATCTGTTCCTGGACGAGGTGAAAGTCTCGGATGAGCTGCGCCAACATCTTGGCAACAGTGTTACGCTTCGTCCGTTGGTGGATCTGGAAAAAGGTCTGGCGGATCTCAAGGGCAAGACCGTCAGTGTCGACCCGGACGTTGCCTCGGCCTGGTTCTTTGATCAGCTCGAACAGGCAGGCGCTACAATTGTACGAGACCGCGACCCTGTCTCGCTGCCCAAGGCACGCAAGAATGAAGCCGAGCTTGCGGGCTCTGCAGCGGCGCATATCCGCGATGGTGTTGCGCTGACCCGGTTCCTGCACTGGCTGGATACGGATGCGCAGAGCGGCGAGGTCACCGAGATTGATGCAGCCATCAAGCTGGAAGAGTTCCGCGAAAACCTGGGCGGCCTGAACGATCTGTCCTTCCCGACCATTTCCGGGGCAGGGCCGAACGGCGCGCTGCCGCATTACCGCGTCTCGACTGCGTCCAATCGCAAGCTGGAGCGGGGCAGCCTCTATCTGGTCGACAGTGGCGGCCAGTATCTGGATGGCACGACAGATGTCACCCGTACAGTGCCAATTGGTGATCCGAGTGCGGACATGCGCCGTCACTACACTCAGGTCCTGAAAGGGCATATCGCGCTGGCCGTCGTGCGCTTTCCGAAAGGCACAACCGGCACCCATCTGGACGTGCTCGCGCGCCATGCGCTCTGGCAGGCTGGGCTCGATTACCAACACGGCACCGGCCACGGCGTTGGCGTTTATCTCGGCGTTCACGAAGGCCCGCAACGTATTGCAAAAGGCTGGAGCCCGATCCCGCTGGAAACCGGCATGATCGTCTCGAACGAGCCGGGCTATTATCGTGAAGGTCAGTACGGTATCCGCATCGAGAATCTGCAATATGTCACCGCGCCCGCCCCGATCGAGGGCGGCGAGATCGACATGTACGGTTTTGAGTGCCTGACCTTTGCGCCACTGGCGCGGGACCTGGTCGACCTGGCCCATTTGACCAAGGAAGAGCGGGAATGGGTCGATGCCTATCACGCGAAAGTCTACGACCTGCTGGCAGACAAGCTGGACGGACCAGTGAAGGATTGGCTGCGCGCCGCCTGCATGCCGCTTTAACACCGTTAACGAAAAACAGGCTTGTTCCTGTTTTGTTCCAATGATAAATCATGGCCAGTAGACTCTTTGGAGACTGGCCATGATCCTTTCCTTGTCGATACGTGATTTTGTCCTGATAGACCGTCTGGACATTGAACCCGGCAGTGGATTTACCGCGCTGACGGGTGAAACCGGGGCAGGTAAATCCATTATTCTCGATGCCCTGTCGGTGGCGATGGGGCATGGCTCTGACCGCGCCATGATCCGCGCTGGACAGGACCAGTCCACTGTTGCGGTGGAGTTTTCACCGCCCGTGAACCATCCGGTGTGGGCCGCGCTGATCGAGAGCGGCATCGACGCCTCGCCGGACGAAACCCTTACCCTGAAGCGCGTGTTGCGACGGGCCGGTCCTGCGCGTGCCTTTCTGAATGACCAGCCGGTAAGCGCGGCGCTCCTGTCCGAGATCGGGGACCTTCTGGTCGAAATTCACGGCCAGCACGCGGCCTCTTCCCTTATGAAACCCTCGTCGCACAGGCGGTTGCTCGACCTGTTTGCGGGCAATGAAACCCTCCTCGACGCTTGCGCGTCTGCCTACGGCTTGATGGCTGAGGCGAGTGCGAAGCGGGAAGAGCTGGAGGTGGAACACGCAAAGGCCATCGAGCAGCGTGACTGGTTGAGTGACGCCGTAGACGAATTGTCCGGGCTCGGCCCACGTGAGGGCGAGGCCGCTCAGCTTACGGAGCGCCGTACGCTGCTGATGCAGTCAGAGCGCGTGACGGAAGCGGTGCGCGAGGCTGAAACTGTACTGGATGAATCCGGGGTTGAGGATGCACTGGCGCGGGCCGCGCGCGCAACAGACCGGATTTGCCGATTGCCGGGGTTCGAGGCGTCAGAAGATGCCTTGCCGGNNGCCGCGCGCGCGGCAGCCGAAGCGGTCGAGCGCGCCTTGATTGAAACCCGTGANGCGGCGAATGCCATTGGCCAGCTTGAACGTCTNGTCCATCATGANTCCGCAGAGCTGGACAGCGCGGAGGCGCGNCTGTTTGCCCTGCGTGCTGCGGGGCGCAAGCATAATTGCGACCCGGACTTGCTGCCGGACATGCTGGTATCCCTCAGTGAACGGCTGGATCTGGTCGANGCTGGCGAGGATGCGCTCAAGGCGGCACGCAAGGCTGAGGCCTCTGCAAGGGCCGATTGGCATCAGGCCGCTGGCAAGCTGAGCGATGCGCGCAAGGCGGCGGCGTCCCGGCTTGAAAAGGCCATCGCGCGGGAACTGAAACCGCTCAAACTTGGCCGCTCGGTCATCCGCGTGTCGATCTCNCCATTGGCAGAAGGGGAGGGCGGCCCGAACGGTATCGACCGGGTTGAGTTCGATGCAGAGACCAATCCGGGCGCCGGNTTCGGTCCGCTGCGAAAGATCGCCTCGGGCGGGGAGCTGGCGCGTGTATCGCTCGCGCTGAAATGTGCGCTCGCCGAGGCAGGCTCAGCGCTCACCCTCATCTTTGATGAAGCGGATCAGGGCGTCGGCGGCGCCGTGGCGGCGGCGATTGGCGAACGCCTCATTTCGCTTGGCCAGTCCCGGCAGGTCTTTGCCATTACCCACAGTCCCCAGGTTGCGGCATCCGCAGCGGCGCAGTGGCTCGTGGAGAAGGGGGCTGGCGGCTCACGCATACGCGGGCTAGATGACAGCAGCAGGCAGGAAGAAATTGCCCGGATGCTGTCAGGTGCCGAAGTGACCGCTGAGGCCCGCGCCGCTGCCGGGAGGTTGTTGGAGGGTGCATGAGCGAGGCAACACCGGTTGAGGATCTGACACCGGACGAGGCAGCCGCCGAACTCGCGCGGCTCGCCGCGCTCATCTCCGAAGCTGATGCGGCCTATTATCAGGAAGATGCGCCGGNCCTGACCGATGCGGAATANGATGCGGCCCGCCAGCGCAACCTCGCCATTGAAGCCCGGTTCCCGAATNTGAAGCGAGAAGACAGTCCCTCTGACCGGGTCGGGGCTGTCGCTCAGGATGGCTTCAGCAAAGCCACGCATGCCGCGCCGATGTTGTCGCTGGACAATGCGTTTTCCGACGAAGACGTNGANGAATTTGCGGGCCGTATCCGACGGTTTCTGGGGCTTTCAGAAGACGATGAGCTGGAGCTGACGGCCGAGCCCAAGATCGACGGGCTGTCTCTCAGCCTCACCTATGAAANGGGGGNGCTGCAGCGCGCCGCCACGCGGGGCAATGGCCAGATCGGCGAGGACGTCACCGCCAATGCTCGCACGTTGAAAGACATTCCCGCAAAGCTCTCGGGCAAGGGCTGGCCGGACTTCATCGAGATCCGCGGCGAGGTGTATATGAGCCACGCCGATTTTGCTGCGCTCAACACGCGCGAAGGCGAAGCCGGGCGAAAGACTTTTGCCAACCCGCGCAACGCCGCCGCCGGCAGTTTGCGGCAGCTCGATACCGAAATCACGAAATCCCGTCCGCTCAACTTCTTCGCCTATGCCTGGGCAGCGGAAAGCGAACCCTTTGCCGAGACCCAGATGGAGGCGGTCGCCGCGTTTGCCGCCTGGGGCTTCGATACGAACACGCTGATGGCAAAGGCGGCGACACTTGGCGACATCCTGGCGACATATCGCGACATAGAGCGACAACGCGCGACACTCGGCTACGATATCGACGGTGTCGTCTACAAGGTAAACAGGCTCGATTGGCAGCAGCGTCTCGGCTTTGTCAGCCGTGCGCCGCGCTGGGCAATCGCGCATAAATTCCCGGCCGAGAAGGCCACTACAACCTTGGAAGATATAGATATTCAGGTGGGCCGCACAGGCTCGCTGACCCCCGTTGCCCGCCTCACACCCGTCACGGTCGGCGGTGTCGTCGTCTCCAATGCAACCCTCCACAATGAAGACGAGATCGATCGCCTCGGCGTAAAGCCCGGCGACACCGTCGAGATCCAGCGCGCAGGCGACGTGATCCCCCAAGTTCTGCGTGTGGTGAAGGATGGCGGCGGCGCGCCCTGGCACATGCCTGAGACGTGCCCTGTGTGCGGCTCAGCCGCCGTGCGCGAGATTGACGACAAGGGTGAAGCCGATGTGCGCCGTCGTTGCACAGGTGGGCTCGTCTGTGCCGCTCAGGCCGTTGAGCGGTTGAAGCATTTCGTGTCCCGAAAGGCNCTCGATATTGACGGCATTGGCGCGAAACAGGTCCAGCTTTTCCACGAGAAGNGNGTTGTGAAGGCGCCACAAGACATTTTCCGCCTCGCCGATCGCATCGCGGAGGAAGGCTTGTCGCCGCTGGAAGAGTGGGACGGGTTTGGAAAGGCCTCGGCAAGGAAACTGTTTGANGCAATTGATGCCCGCCGCAGCGTGCCCTTTGCGCGCTTTTTGAACGGGCTCGGCATCCGACATGTCGGCCAGACCACGTCCCAGCTCTATGCGCGGCATTTCCTCGACTGGGCACCTTTCTGGCAAACTGTCGTGCGTGCAGAGAAAGGCGGGCAGGAATCTGAAGCCTTNGCCGAACTCACCGGGATTGATGGTGTGGGNAAGGCCGCTGCCGGCGCGCTCNTCGATTTCGAGGCAGAGCCCCACAATCGGGAAATGCTCGAAGCGCTCATGCGGGAAGTTTCGGTTGAGGCGGAAGAGGCCGCAGCGTCTGATAGTCCGGTTGCCGGAAAGACGATTGTCTTCANCGGCACACTGGAACGCATGACCCGCGATGAAGCCAAGGCACGGGCCAGCGCGCTCGGCGCGAAAGTGTCAGGGTCGGTGTCGGCNAAGACAGATATTCTGGTCGCCGGTCCCGGTGCGGGCTCCAAGCTGAAAAAAGCTGAAGGCCTCGGTGTCCAGACTATGACCGAAGATGAATGGTTTGANCTGATTGGTGGCTAGGTACGGAGTGCCTATTTGCCGCCAGGAATGATCCGCTGCAGCAGGGTGCGGCGGGTTTCGCCATCCAGCGCTTCCGGATCAAGGCCTTTGTTGGTCAACAGGCGATAGCTCATCTGGTACCAGTCGCTTTCGGGGTAGTTGTAGCCAAGCGTAGATCCAACCGCGAGCGCCTGGTCGCGCAGGCCCAGGGTCAGGTAGGCTTCCACGAGCCGATGCAGCGCCTCTGGGGTGTGGGATGTCGTATCATACTTCTCGACCACGGTGCGNAAACGGTTGACCGCAGAAAGCATCTGATTGTTGCGCAGGTACCAGCGNCCGACGGTCATTTCCTTACCGGCCAATTGGTCATGCACCATGTCCAGCTTCACACTGGCGTCGCGCGCATACTGGCTGTCCGGGAAGCGGCGAACTACATCCATCAGCGCGTCGCGGGCGCGCTCAGTCGTCGCCTGGTCGCGGCCAACATCGGTAATCTGGTCAAAATAGCTCGCAGCGATCAGGTAATAGGCGTATTCGGCTTCCGAGCCACCCGGATGAAGCGCGAGATAGCGTTGCGCGCCTGAAATCGCCTCGTCGTACCGACGGCCCTGGTAGTGTGCAAAGGCGGTCATGACCATTGAACGGCGCGCCCACTCGGAATAGGGGTGCTGGCGCTCGACTTCATTGAACAGCAAGATCGCCTGATCGTAATCCCGCTTGTCCATCTCGGACGTCGCCTGATTGTAGAGCTGCTCCACCGGGCGTTCGACATAGGCCAGTTCCTGACGACGATTTTCGCGGGACTGACAGGCTGTCAGCGCAAGCGCGGCAGTCGTGATCAGGAGGAGGGGGAGCTTTGTGGATACTCGCATGGCAGGGCGGGCGCTTTCTGCTGTGATGATCTGATTAACTGCTTAGCGCGAACCCACAGGGTTTTCCAAGCGCGTTTCTCAGGCCTCGACGGTCAAACGCCTTAAACAGCCGCAGAGCGGCGNGTATCTGCACGGCTCGCATCAGCNGTATCGGATTCCCAGCACCAGGCAGANGGCGTTTCCAANAGTTTCCGAACGAGCAGATTGTTGATGGAGTGGCCCGGCTGGACCGCTTCNTAAANACCAGCAATGGGCGCGCCTGCCAGCATGAGATCGCCAACCGCATCAAGCATCTTGTGGCGAACGAATTCGTCTTCAGACCGCAGGCCTTCCGGGTTCATGATCTCGCCATCGTCGACCACGACCGCATTCTCCAGCGATCCGCCCCGGGCAAGCCCCATGGAGCGCAGCATGTCAACATCGCGGGCAAATCCATAGGTGCGGGCGAAGGCCAGATCCCGGGCAAACATGCCGGGAGCCAGTTGCAGNGTCATNTCCTGCACNCCGATGACTGTGTCGTCATACTCGATACGTGCATTCAGCGTCAAAAGCTTGTCTTCGGAAGGGGACAAGCGCGCGCGCTTCGGGCCGTCTTCAATCTCGATGGTTTCCAGAATGCGGATGCGGCGGCGCGGTGCAGATTGNTGCTTCAATCCTGCCTGCAGCAGAAGTTCGCAATAGACGGCGGAGGAGCCATCCATGATCGGTACTTCCGGGCCATCGATTTCGATGAGCAGGTTATCAATACCCATGCCAGCCAGCGCCGCCATNAGATGTTCAACGACTGCGACAGACACACCATTTTCGTTCGTCAGCGTGGTGCCAAGTTGGGTATCGGTGACCTGTTCGGCATCGGCCGGGATGGTCGTGTTGGGCCCTTGAATGTCCGTTCGGCGAAACACGACACCGGTTCCGGCCGGAGCCGGTTTCAGCACGAGCCGTGCTTTCTTGCCGCTATGCACACCTACACCCGCACATACGGCGGGACGCGCAATCGTTTGCTGAAATTCTACACTACCGGACAACACACCTACCTCCAGTTTCGCAGAATACATTGGGGTGGNCGGCGTGAAGATACAAAACACGGCTTGTTTCGACGTGTTACAAANCGGGCCAAGATAGCGATCTTGGCCCTGTAATCATTGTGTTTTATTTGAAACAATTNCGNCTGTGGTTTGCTGCAATCGTGTGCAAAATCAGTGATTGGCAGACCGGCGAAGGAAAGCCGGAATTTCCAGGTCGGAATCATCGAACGGAGCAGGTTCCGGGTGGTCGTCCGGCGAGGAGACGATCTGGCCGCCGGATTCCGTCGCTGGTGTGTCGCCATTATCCGCATGAGCGTTGCGACGCCAGCCGAACAGGTTGGAGAATCCGGACGGGCCGTGGCGGTTCTCATCTTCAGCAGGCGCGTCGGTCTGCTTGCTGAAAACGGCGTCGGCCTGGATCTGGTCTTCGCCTTCGCTGCCCTCGAAGTGTTCTGCNGGCAAGGATTGGCCAGGGAAGTCGCCGCGCGGGTCGGCTTCTGCGGAGCGAAGCGGGGATGGAGTATGGAGGATCACCTTTGGACGATCGTCTTCGTCAGCAATCTCCGCGACAGCTTCGACTTCCGGTTCAACTTCTGAGTCTGCCTCNGTGACGGGCTCTTCCTGAATAGGTTCCGCGATGGGCTGGCGCACAGTCTTTGCGACAGGCGGTTCCTGCTTCAGGGATGGCAGCACGGCGTCCACGCCCGCGGCAACGACCGATACGCGGATCTTGCCTTCCAGTTCGGTATCGAAAGCTGAACCAAGAATGATGTTTGCGTCCGGGTCGACTTCNCGGCGGACTTCATTGGCCGCTTCATCCAGTTCGAACAGTGTCATGTCATAGCCGCCGGTGATGTTGATCAGCACGCCCTTTGCGCCCTTCATCGAGATGTCGTCCAGCAGCGGATTGTCGATAGCGGCCTTGGCGGCTTCGAGTGCGCGATTTTCGCCCTCTGCTTCGCCCATACCCATCATCGCCGCGCCCATGCCCCGCATGATGGAGCTGACATCGGCAAAGTCGAGATTGATCAGGCCCGGCATGACCATCAGGTCAGTGATCCCGCGCACGCCAGAATAGAGTACGTCATCAGCCATGCGGAAGGCTTCGGCGAAAGTTGTGCGATCGTTGGCGATGCGGAACAGGTTCTGGTTCGGCACCACGATCATGGTGTCGACATGTTTCTGAATGTCAGCGAGGCCGCTCTCGGCAAAAGACATGCGGCGGGTGCCTTCAAAGCTGAAGGGCTTGGTGACGACAGCAACCGTCAGGATGTTCATTTCCCGAGCGGCGCGCGCGATGACGGGGGCTGCGCCGGTTCCGGTTCCGCCGCCCATACCGGCAGCGATGAACACCATGTGTGCGCCGTCCAGGCGTTCGCGAATTTCGTCTATGGATTCTTCAGCGGCCTTCGCGCCAACATCGGGGCGGGCTCCTGCGCCCAGTCCGGACGTGGTTTCTGGCCCAAGCTGGATGCGGTTTTCCGTCTTCGAGCGGGAGAGGGCCTGCGCGTCCGTGTTGGCAACGATAAACTCGACACCCTGCAGGTTCGCCTCGATCATGTTGTCAACGGCATTGCCTCCGGCGCCGCCGACTCCAAAGACCAGGATCCTGGGCTTGAGTTCATGTGTCATTCGTCGTCCTCACCTAACCGCCTGAAGCCATACTGAAGCGCTAAAATGACGCGTTGCAGCTAAGAAGCGGTTAAGTGATTCGCGATTGGCGTCAGAAATTTTCCTTCAACCAATGGAACGCCTTGTTCACGGCTCCGCTTCGGGCTTCTGCTCCGTATTCCTTTGACGCAATGCCAGCCCGCACAGCGTCTGCGAACCCCAACTCGGTATACAGTAGCAGACCTGAAGCTGTAGAAAAAGCTGGTGTTCCCAGTGTTTCACCCAGGAATTCAGCATTTGTCGGCCGTCCCAGCCGGACCGGCGCCTCCAGAGTGCGCATGGCAACTTCTCTGACGCCGGGCAACTGGCTGGCGCCGCCCGTCAGTACAACTCGACGAGGCAGTACTTTGCGTACACCACTTGCCTGAAGCGTGCGTTGGACCAGCTCGAAGATTTCCTCGATACGCGGCGCAATGATTTCGGCTAACTGGCCGCGCTCCATACGCGTTGCCTGAAGTCGACCATCATCTCCGAGGCGTGGCGCCTCAATTCGTTCTGCGAGGCCCGGCCCTTCCATATTGGCGGTCCCATAGACGCTCTTGAGACGCTCGGCAGCGGCGAAAGTCGTTCCGATGCCCTGCGCGATGTCTGATGTGACATGCGTTCCGCCCGCCGGAACAAGGCCGAGCCAGGCTGGCGACCCATTCAGATAAACCGACACGGCTGTCACGCCGGCGCCCATGTCGATGCAGATGGCGCCGTTCTCGATTTCATCATCGATCAGCGTGCCTGCGCCGCTCGCGATAGAGGAGGGGATCAGCATCTCCACACCGAGATGCGCGCGGCCGACACATTCCACCAGATTGCGCACCATCGCCTTTGGCGCGGTGACAACAGACAGCAGCAATCCGAGCCGGTCGGCGTACATGCCTGCTGGTTCGCGTACGCCTTCCTGCGCATCAACGCGATACGCCACAGGCCAGGCCGCCAGGACGTCCGCGCCTTTGGTCGGGATCTGCGCCATTGCCTGCGCTTGCACGCGGCGAATGTCCTTCGGCGTCACTTCGCGGCCACCGATATCGATTTCTGATGTAACCAGCTGGCAGTTCAGCTTCGAGCCTGTGATCCCCAGAACGACCTGGCTGATCTGCTCGCCTGCTTCGCGTTCAGCGTCTTCCACAGCGAGGCGAATGGAGCGTTCGAGCCCATGCATGTCCGTAATGGTGCCGCCATTAAAGCCGCGCGACTGCTGGCGACCGGCGCCGAGTATCTGAAAATTGCGCGGTCCGGTGCCGTCATTCCGGCCGATGAGGCAGGTGATTTTTGAGCAGCCGATGTCTAGCGCGGCAATCGGGTTGGATGCTCGCGACCCTACCAGTGGTTTTCGCCGGGCCTGGACGTTTGCCATCAGCTTCGGGCCGCCTCTTTTCGGGCTGCAAAGTCAGGATCATTGACCGGGTTGAGATAGACGCGGCCCTTGTTGCGAAGATCGATGGTCTCCAAAGGACGCTGCATCAGAGCGGTGCGCAATTGCAGTGTCGACAGGCTGTCCAGCGCAGCAACCATTTGGGGGTCTTCCGGAAGGCGAACGGTCGCGCCGGAAACCAGTCGCATGTCCCAGCGGCGATCATTGATACGGGTGGCAATCGCGATGCGCGGGGCAACATCCGGTTCGGCTTTCAGCGCCTCGACCAGGGCAGGGGCGGCTTTCGCTGCACCGCGACCCGCCAGGCGGATCAGCTGCTTGTGGTCATCCGCGCGAGCGTCCGGAATGACGCGGCCGAGGCCGTCGACAACTGTCCATTCCTGACCGTCATGCCAAACGGCAACAGGTTCCGCNGCGTCGGCCAGAATCACGACCTGATCAGGCCAGAGCCGGTGGACACGCACGTTCAGAACCTTGTTGGTGCCTTCGACGCGGCGACGAATGACATGCGGGTCGGCGCGAAACATGTTCTCTCCTGGCTCGATCATCGCAGCTGCGCGAATGTCCTGNGCCAGTGCAGGGTCCTGTTCCAGGCCAATGATGGACACATCNTTCACGGCGATGCCGACAGTCCGGGCGGTATCATCCATGAAGCTCGCAAACCGGTTTTCGATCTGGGACATGGAGCCGCCCATCCAGGCGGCGGTGGCCACAACAATGGCAACCAGCATCACAAAACCGAACACGACTGAGGAGACGCGCACCTCTTCGCCCGTCACCTCATCAACAATGACGGCGGGCTTGCGCGCTTTTTTCGGAACGGTCTGATTGCGGGTTACCTTTGGCATGAAGCATCCTCGATCATCCAGGTGACCAGCTGTTCAAAGGACATGCCTACGAAAGCGGCCTGTTCGGGGACAAGCGAGGTGGGCGTCATGCCGGGTTGTGTATTTGTTTCCAGGATCACGAGCCGGTCTCTCTTGTCATCATAGCGAAAGTCGGACCGCGTCGCGCCCCGGCATCCGAGCGCCTGGTGTGCTTTCAGGGCAAATTTCATCGCCGCTTCGGTCACATGGGCAGGCAGGTCTGCCGGGATCACATGCTGCGATCCACCAGCTTCATATTTTGCATCAAAATCGTAATAGTCTCTTAAGGTCGTGATCTCTGTAACGGCCAGCGCGCGATCGCCAAGCACCGCCACGGTCAACTCCCGACCGGGAATGAATTCCTCGGCCATGAGATGGTCGCCATAGCGCCAATTCGGTCCGGTCAGCTCCTTTGCAGGACCATTGGCGCCCTCGCGTACGATCAACACGCCNAAGCTGGAGCCNTCGGCGACCGGTTTGATGACGTAGGGCGGATCAAGGGGATGTGCTGCAGCGGCCTCGGCGCGGGTCACCTGCTTGTCTGCAGCAACCGGAATGCCTGCCTGCTGGAACACGGCTTTGGATTTCAGCTTGTCCATCGCAAGTGCCGATGCCAGCACGCCTGAATGGGAATAGGGCAGGTCCAGAACCTCCAGCACACCCTGCACACAGCCATCCTCGCCCCAGGGGCCGTGGAGGCCATTGAGAACCACGTCCACGTTTGCTTCGGTCAGTTGCGCCGCAAGATCACGACCCGCATCGATTTCCACAACATCATAGCCGGCTGACCGCGCGGCCTTAGCCATTTGTTTACCGGACGTAACCGACACGTCGCGTTCAGAGGACCAGCCTCCATAGATCACGGCCACACGTTTCATAAGAATATCCTGCAAGCTGGTAGTGGAGGTATTCTTCGCGTCTGCAGGGTTAAAGCGGCCTTAGCGTGGCAGCCTGAGTGTGATTTCCCGGCGAAATAACAAAAAAATTAGAAAACGCCGGTTGCAACGTTTGGACTACAACTGTAGTCGATATCGAAAATCGACATCATTTCGGATTTGGGACACCGGATGTTTCCATCATCTGCGCGGGAGGATACGCAGCGTGAACCCTTTGACTCGGCTTCTTGGTGGAGCGTGCTTCAGTGCACTGGCAGTATCTGTTGTGGTGCCGTCGGCGATGGCCGACATGGCTCCGGAAACCACGCCAGGCGCAACGATCTACACGATTGAGAATTTCCGTCAGTATGCGCCACGTACAGCGCTGGAAATGGTGAATCGAATTCCGGGCTTCTCAATTCAGGGAGACAATGACGGTTCGCGGGGATTTGGGCAGGCCAGCGGCAACGTCCTGATCAATCATCAGCGTGTGTCTGGCAAATCGAATGGCGCAACGGATTCGCTGGACCGGATCGCTGCGACGAGCGTGGTGCGTATCGAACTTGTCGACGCGTCTGCATTTGAGATCCCTGGCCTGTCCGGTCAGGTCGTGAACGTCGTTACTAGCGGGGACACGGGAATATCCGGCACGTGGCGATGGAGCGCCCGGTTCCGGGATAATCTTCCGCCATACTACAATGATCTCAATCTCACCCTGTCAGGTGGGGGCGGCGACCTCAGCTGGACCTTCGAAGCTGAGAGCAGTCCGGAAAGGGGGGCTTCCAACGGACCGGAATTTGTCAAGGATGGGCAGGGAAGCCTGATCGAGCGACGGGAAGAAGACTTCACGTACATCGCAGAGATCATGTCCGTGGCAGGATCGATCGGATGGACGCCGCCCTCGGGTGCAATCGCAAACCTGAATGCGAAGGCTCAGGTCTTTCAGCCGGACTACAAGGAAGCCGGAAAACTGTTCCCCACTGAAGGCGTGGAAGGTCGGCGTCTCTATACTGGCGCAGAAGATGAAGTGTTCGTGGAAGTCGGTGGAGATTACGAATTCGGTCTNGGGCCGGGCCGGTTGAAAGCGATTGGTCTGGTGCGCCGGGAAGACAGCCCGATTGTTGATCGTGTTCTGGTCGGCAATCTTGATGGCAGTAGGTCCTCAGAAGATGTGTTCCGAAAGGATATCCAAGAAGGAGAGTATATTCTCAGAACGGAGTATGCGCTGGGTGCCGGGGCTGGAGCAGATTGGCAGATCGCCCTGGAGGGTGCGTTCAACTATCTGGAGCAGGACTCATCCTTGTTCGTGTCACAAGATGGTGGGCCGNTGGAGCGACAGGANTTGCCGCGAGCGAACTCCCGTGTCGAAGAACAGCGCGGAGAAATATCGATCACGCATGGCCGTCCTTTGGCGAGGGGGCTGACAGGGCAAGTCTCGCTGGGCGCGGAGATGTCGGAACTCTCTCAATCAGGTGACGCTTCCAATGTCAGGACATTCACGCGGCCGAAGGGATTCGCCAGCCTTACCTGGCAGGTCAGTCCCTCTCTCCGTCTCGTCTCGCGTCTCGAAAGAGAAGTCGGGCAGCTCGATTTCTATGATTTTGTGTCGTCGGTGAATCTCAACTCTGGCAATGGACAGACAGGCAACCCGGAGATTGTGCCGGATCAGAAATGGAAACTCAGTGTTCAGACCGAAAAGAACTTTGGCGCGTGGGGCGCCGGGACGGTCGAGGTATTTTATGAAGATATTGAGGATATCGTGGACCGTGTTCCGATTGGTTCAGGTGATGGGCCGGGCAATCTCGACTCGGCCTGGCAGGTCGGAGCGGAGTGGGATGCCACATTGAAGCTCGCGCCCATCGGATTTTCTGGCGCAGAGCTGACCTATGAGGGCAACTATTATGACTCTGAGTTGACCGATCCGTTGACCGGAGAACTCCGCCCTATCAATGACAGTTCGAAATACTGGATGATGCTTCAACTACGTCATGATGTGCCGGCGACCGACTGGGCGTGGTCGGTCGGGTTCGAGCGTTGGGAGCGGAATCCATACTATCGCCTTGCGGAGACTGGTCAGGAAGGCGCACGCCCAGGATTTGCGTTTGCCTATATTGAGCACAAGGATCTCTGGGGCATGACTGGTCAGGCCATGATCGGCAATATTGCAAACCAGAATGATACCTTCCGCCGCCAGATCTACGACACCAACCGGCTCGGAAATGTTGTGCGCATAGAGGACCGTGCCCGCGATTTCGGGCCGATCATGACCTTCACGCTGGAAGGAATTTTCTAGGCATCGATTGGGGGAAGGGGAGGCTTGATCCGTCCGATCCGGCGCACTTCCCAGCGGAGGTTCACTCCTTGCGTGGCCAATACTTGCGCGCGGACGAGTTCGCCCAATGCTTCCAGGTCTGCCGCTGTGGCGTCGCCCGTATTGATGAGGAAGTTGCAATGTTTGGGAGAGACTTGTGCACCGCCCACTTTCAAGCCCCTGCAGCCAGCAGCGTCGATAAGTTTCCAGGCTGACCTCTGGTCTGGTGTGCCCGGAGGGTCAGGATTGGCGAAGGTAGAGCCCGACGTCTTTTCCTTGATCGGCTGCGTATCCGCGCGGCGATTTTGAAGCAATTCAATCTCGGCAAGGATCTTTTTCGGATCACCTGAGCCAGACCCTTCCAGCGTCAGCTTGGTGACGATCAGATCATCGGGCAAGTCTGTATGGCGATAGGAGAAGCTGGCCTCTGGCAGATTGCCGGGACGCCCTGGCCCCCGATAGGCGACATGCGTGCCGTCCCTCAGATAGCCCTCTAGTCCAACCAGGACATCCCGCAACTCCTGACCATAGCAGCCTGCATTGGTTCGGGTTGCCCCGCCCAGAGATCCTGGAATGCCTGAAAGAAATTCTAGGCCCGTTATGCCTGCACGCGCCGCGGCTTTGGCCACGGAAACGTCTAGTGCGCCCGGTCGCGCAGTCAGAAATCCGTCTTCGCTCGCTTCGACGCTGCCCCAGTATTTACCCATCAGACGCACCACGACACCGGCGATCCCGCCATCGCGGACGATGACATTCGAGCCGACGCCGAGAACCGTAATGGGTATTGCCGGGTCAAGCGTTTTCAGAAAGCCGGCAAGGTCCGTCTCGTCTTCTGGCAGGAACAGCCAGTCTGCCGGGCCGCCGACGCGGAACCAGGTGTAGGGCGCGAGGCTGGCATCGTTGATCAGCTTGCCGCGAACAGGGGGAAGGGTTGTCATCATATCGAACTAGGCGTTCGGGCACTTCCAGTCATGTGTCAAGTTGTGAGGATGGTCTGGCCTAGCGTTCAGGCGAGCCATCCTGATCCAGTTCGTCTGAGATCTCATCGGCGGCTTCGGAAACTTCATTCGCGAATTCGGAGGTTTCTTCTGGAAGATCGTCGATTGTCGCATCCATGCGCGCGCCAGCGCCTTCAAAAGATCCCTCCTGATAATAGAACCAGCCGAGCACGATCAGAAAGGCAACGCAGATGAAGGCGAGGATGGCGGTGAGCGTACGGCCCATGATGAGACTCCTTGTGGGTGTTCATCAGGGTGAACGCAG
>NZ_NHCK01000088.1:0-15579 GCF_002172815.1 Hyphomonas sp. TMED31
ATTTCTACGCCTGGGACGGCTTCCAGCGCATCGGCGAGATCACAGGCCGCCTCATGGTTCAGCAGGGCCAGTTGTTCCAGCCCCTTGCCTCCCAGCAGCGTCATATGCGCCGTGAAGGCCAGCGCGCACAGGCCGGAATTGGTACAGATATTGGACGTCGCCTTGTCACGGCGGATATGCTGTTCGCGGGTCGACAGCGTCAGCACGAACCCGCGATCTCCGTTGGCGTCAACGGTCTCCCCGCACAGACGCCCTGGCATTTGGCGGACCAGTTTCTGCGTGCAGGCAAACAGGCCAACATAGGGCCCGCCGAAATTGAGGCCGTTGCCGATGGACTGGCCCTCGCCCACGGCAATGTCCGCNCCCATCTCTCCGGGCGGCGTGACAAGGCCCAGCGAAACGGCTTCNGTNAAGACNGANACNAGCAGCGCGCCNTTGTCATGNGCGGCNTCNGCNGNTTTCGANANNTCNGTNACCGTTCCGAAAATGTTNGGGCTCTGGCCGATCACGCAGGCTGTCTGNTCGTCGACGGCATCGGCCAGCGCATTCTCANCATCCACGGCGACNGGCAACTGGACGACCTCGAACCCTTGCGCCTCGCACACCATTTTCGTGGCGGCGGCATAGTGCGGNTGNAGNCCGCCCGACAGNATCACCTTTTTCCGGCGCGTNACGCGNGTCGCCATGATGGCCGCCTCGGCGCAGGCCGTGGAGCCGTCATACATGGAGGCGTTTGCCACATCCATAGCAGTCATCGCAGCGACCTGGGTCTGGAATTCGAACAGAGTCTGTAGCGTGCCCTGCGCAATTTCCGGCTGGTAGGGCGTGTAGGTTGTCAGAAACTCGGAGCGCTGGATCACCATGTCGACCGTGGCCGGAACATGGTGCTTGTAGGCGCCAGCGCCGACAAAGAACGGCCCTGACGACGCCGAGCGGTTCTTCGCGGCCANTTTCGTCATATGGCGCTCAACGGCGAGCTCCCCCTGATGGTCCGGCAGGCCGGAGATTGTACCGCTCANGCGAGCCGATTCCGGTACATCGGTGAAAAAGTCATCGACCGAATTGGCACCGACCGTGCCCAGCATGTCTGCGCGGTCTTCCGGTGTCAGGGGGAGGTATCTCATGCTAGTTACTCCATCAGAGTGTCAGGAGGCCCCTACAGGCCGTCGCAGAAAGCCTTGTACGCATCCNCATTCATCAAAGAGCCAAGCTCTCCGGAATCGGACAGTTTCATCTTGCAGAACCAGCCTGCGCCTTCCGGATCTTCGTTGACGGTTTCCGGNGCATCGGCCAGCGCGCCATTGCCCTCGGTCACTTCGCCAGCCACAGGCGCGTAAACGTCAGACGCCGCCTTGACGCTTTCAACAACAGCCATGTCGTCGCCCTTGCCAAAGCTGGCGCCTGCTTCCGGTACTTCGACAAAGACCACATCGCCGAGNTGGTCCGCCGCATATTTCGTGATCCCGACCGTGGCGATATCGCCCTCAACCGTGATCCATTCATGATCTTCAGTATAGTAANTTGTCATCGCCCGTTTCCCTCTTAGCGTTTGTAATTCGGTTTCACAAAAGGCAGCTCGCAAACTTCTGCAGCGCGCGCTTTGCCTCTCACCATCAGGTCAATCTTCGTGCCAGGTTCGGCCAGATCCGCGCGCACATAGCCCATGGCTACTGGCCCATCGACACTGGGGCCAAAACCGCCGGATGTCACAACACCCACAGGTTCGCCGCCGATCTCGATCACTGTGCCTTCGCGCGCGGGGGCCCTTTCAAGTGGCTTGATGCCNACGCGCTTTTCAGCCGGTCCATCGGAAAGCGCCTTCAGAATACGCTCCGCTCCCGGAAAATTGGCCTGCTCACGACGCTTCTNCTGGATGACCCAGGCAAGGTCCGCCTCCACCGGATCGCGGGTGGTATCCATATCGTGACCATANAGGCACAATCCCGCTTCCAGGCGCAGGGAGTCCCGTGCGCCGAGACCAATCGGCTTCACGCGCTCATCCGTCAGCATCTCCTTGATCAGCGGCACGCCCGCCTCGGGAGAGACCAGCACCTCAAAACCATCTTCGCCCGTATACCCACAGCGCGATACGATGCAGCGAGTCCCATTCAGCTCGAACGGCATGTGGCGCATGAATTTGAGCTCTTCACAGCCCGGGAAAAAGTCCTGCATTACCTCGGCGGCCTTTGGTCCCTGCAGGGCAAACAGGATGCGATCATCGGCGCGTGTCAACACGGCCTTGCCTTCGAATGTCCGCTCAAAGAGGGCCCAGTCCGCCTCCTTCACCGCACCATTGACAACGATGTAAAGTGACCCCTGCGCCTCTTCGCCGATTGGTCGTGTGATGATCAGGTCGTCGAGAATGCCGCCCTCATCATTGAGCAGCACGGTCAGACGCGCCTGACCTTCTTTCAGTCCGGCGATATCGGAGGGCACCAACGTTTCAATCAGCGCAGCGATTTTCGCGTGTGCCTCGTCTCCACCACCAATGCCATCTGCCAAGGAGAGAAAGCACGGTCCCATATGAGACACATCGAACAAGCCTGCCTCGGACCGGGTCCAGAGATGCTCGTCCTTGACGCCCATCGGATACTGAACCGGCATTTCATAGCCCGCAAACGGTACCAGCTTCGCACCAAGTTCTTCGTGCAGGTCATGAAGCGGAGTGCGCTTCAGATTATCAGTTGTCGGTTCGGCCATGACGCCCTTTCATGAGGAGACGGGGCAGCCCGAAGCTGCGCATCGTCGCCCCCGCTGTCTTGGGCGCCTGAGAGATTCCGCCCGATGTACGGGCTTGCTCCTTCGGCGAGACGGCACCACAAGGCCCGCCTCTTTCCAGCGTGTTGTCTCTCCCCCGGTCCTTTTGCCTGAGCGTTTCCGGGGCGGTTGCGCCTTCGGCGGCGGGGCTGGTTACCCGCTCTCTCCCGGGAGGAGGTCGTCTATGAGTGTCGAACTAGCGCGGATTCTGGTGGCCAGCAAGCAGAGAGTCAGCACCCCCCTGTCTTGCCACGCCGCCTGCCAGATGTTTGGGCAACCAGGCGGGGATCATGCTTCCGATGGCTTGCGGCCGAACCAGCCCTGAACCATCGACCAGGCATTGCGCGAGCCGGACATGGTCTGTTCCGCCGCCCAGGCAGCCCGAGACGTCAGACCGCCACACCGCTTCAGCAGGTCTGTCGCGACCGAGCCGGATTCCTTTTTCACCCGCTCAAGCGCCTCTGCCGAGATCGACCGGGCCTGCCGTGCGGACCAGCCCTCAAAGGCGCGGCACCGCCGCTTGGCCAGATAGCCCATCTTCAGAGTGAGCATCGCGTTCACCGCGCCATCCATGACCGGCCCGGCGATCAGCCCACCCATCCGGCCGAGCAATCCGCCAATGACATCGCCTGTCATGTCGGTCACATCCTCCAGCGCGCGACTGACGATCACGATTGCGGCCACATCGCGCAAGATCAGCAGCGTGCCGCCAAGATGCGGTCGCCCGAAATAGATCTGAGAGATACGTGCGATGAGATTGGCGTTGCGCCAGAGCACAACGAAAGCGTCCACAGTGCCATTCATCGAAAATGCTGTGGCTACGCCCACGCCGACAGCCTCCGCATGGATCAGCTTGTCGACCTTCGTATCCAGCTTCTTCAAATGAATCTCAATATGGTCCTTCTGGAAAGCTTCGAGATCTGCAGCGACATTGGCCGCAGACTCCTCGCCCGCAATCGCAAATCGCGCGAGCAAGGCGCGACCGATAGCGATACCCTCTTCCATCGCGGACACTTCATCAGCCAGCAGCGGATTCCGCTTCAGCATGGCAAGATATTTCAGATCATATTTCAGGCGCTGGGAGAGGAGCGAGATGTCTGGTTTCTCTATATCGAACGGCGTGTGCGGTGGCTTCGCCGCGACAGGCATCGACAGAAATGACGCCAGCGGTCGGCCAACCAGCAACAGCAACAGCGCGGCGAGAATCAGGATGAAGCTGTATCCCAGCACCGGGTGCACATCATCGAAGATGCGATAGAACAGAAATCCCTGCCCGATCACCGTCAGGAATGCGATGGTCAGCAGGGCGACGCCGGACCATTTTAGCACTTTCCATGCCTTGGACCATTGGGACGCGAACTCCCATTGCGGCGCAGGCTCCACAGGTGCGTCCACGGGCGCGGGCACGTTCTTGGCCATCTGATAACTCCTCTACTNATCTCTCAACGAAAGATCAGGGAGGATCTGCTCAGTGGCAAGNTACACCGCTGTAGAGACTACATGCGCTCCGGNATACGGATGCCGAGGAGGTCCAGCCCGGTCTCCAGCTGGTTCAGGACAGCCGCTGACAAGGCAAGACGGCTGGCGCGCAAATCNGCATCCTCTTCCGAGGCGATCGGCAGNGCGGCATAGAAGGCGCTGAACCCCTGGGCGAGGTTGTACACATGCTCACACAGGACATGCGGCATGCGTTTCTCTCGCGCTTGAAGGAGCGCGGCTGCAAAGGCATCCAGCTGTAAAACGAGGGCGCGCTCTGCATCATGGCCAATCTTNATGTCGCCCGGCTTGAANCCGGCCTCCGCAGCTTTGCGCAGAACGGATTTGATCCGCACGGCCGCGTAAAGCAGGTAGGGCCCGGTCTTGCCTTCGAAGCTGGTAAAGCGGTCGAGGTCAAAGACGTAATTGCTGGTACGCGTATTGTGCAGATCCGAGAAACGCAGCGCAGCNAGGGCCACAGCGGCAGCCACTTCATGACGCTCCTGTTCCGACATATCTTCGGGCAGCTTGCCGGCTTCCACAATCTTTCTCTGCGCCTCTTCAAACGCCATCGTGTTCAGGTCCGCCAGGCGTAGTACGCCGCCTTCGCGGGTCTTGAAGGGCTTGCCGTCGTCGCCATTCACCGTNCCGAAGCCGATATGCTCCATATGGCCTTCATCGATCAGGCCGAGCATCTCCGCCGCACGAAAGACCTGTTCGAAGTGCAGCGCNTGGCGCTGGTCGACNACATAGAGCATCAGCTCCGGCGTNGGCTCCATATTCTCCATCCGGTCTTCGATCGTCGCNAGGTCCGTGGTGTGATACCCGGTGCCGCCGCGGCTGTTGACCAACATGATGGGCGGCATGTCCTTCTTGTCGCTGTCACGCTCAATACGAACAATGACGGCACCATCATCCTCTTCAGAGAGACCCGCCGTCTTGAACTTCTCGACCAGTCCCGGGATCAGGTGNTCCACATCGCTTTCGCCCTTCCAGAGGTCGAAATGCACGTTCAGGAATTCGTAATCGATCTTCAACGCCTCGACGGAAACATTGATGAAATGGCGCAACAAGGCGCGATAGCCGGGCCGACCCGCCTGTAGCTCTGCGACCGCTTTCTGGCTGCGCTCATTGCGCGCNGCATCTGCTTTCGCTTTGGCGCTCGCAGCAGGGTACAGGCGTGCCAGATCATCAATCGTNACTGGCGGCTCTTCNGGATACGGGCCTTCAAAGCTCTCGTCGAAATAGATCAGGTCCGGCTGCTCGTCATACAGCTCGGTAACCAAGTGGCCCATTTGAAGCCCCCAGTCGCCGAGATGAGTGTCGCCTGTCACCTTGTCGCCAAGAAAGCGCAGGAGACGCACCAGCGTGTCGCCGATCACGGCCGAGCGCAGATGGCCGACATGCATCGGCTTNGCGACATTNGGGCCGCCAAAGTCGATCACGGTCACTTTCGGGTCCGGCGCAGGCTCCGCACCTGCCATGTCGTCTGTCCGAATGAATTCTGCGCGCTGAGACATGGCCTCGTCCGAAACGCGGATATTGATGAAGCCCGGCCCGGCGACTTCCGCCGACAGGATCATCGAATGCTCTTTCAGCGCCGCAGCAATTTCGCCAGCGATCTCGCGTGGGTTACGACCCGCGGACTTGGCAGCGCCCATCGCGCCATTGCACTGGAAGTCAGCAAATTCGGGCTTGTCAGACCGGCGCACANCCCCCCATCTCGCCTCCAGCCCCATAGCTTCAAAGGCGGCGCTGGCGGCCGCCGACAATTCATTGATCAGACTGGCCATGATGTTACTGCCCGGCATCCATGCGGAAACGTTTGCCCGCGCGGTTGAATTCCAATTGCTCTTCGGTCAGCTCGAACCCGACAATCACTTCNAAGTTCGTGCCTGAGATCGACTCGTCTACGCGCGGGATCTCGATGGTCTGGATCACTTCCGTGGCACCTGCGAGCTTGTTNCCGCCGAAATTCGCATCGACATTGAAGTATTCCTTGGCGAGTACCTTACCACTGCGCCGGATCACCGCGACATAATACGGGAAGGTGTGCGTGGACGCGTCAGCCGCTGGACCTTTGCCAAACGCAAAATCGATCTCGAGTTCCGCCTTCAGTGGGTCTGTTCCGACATACCGACAGAACAGGCGAACATCGATCACCTCTCCGGTGTATTCGATATTGGTGTAGAGTTCACCGCCACCATCAAGTTCGATATAACGCGACGAATCATACAGCGCACCAACTGGCGGGCATGGCCCGGCATTCTGGCGCGTATCAAAAGTCTCTGCGAGCTTGCTGCCTCCACAGCCAGAGAGGATGACCGCGGCGAGAAGTGGGGCATATTTAATCATGCGTCGGCGTGTCCTTCTTGGCCTGATGCAAAGGCCTGTCCATCTGTTGCTGCAGATGTGTTAAAGGCCCAGACGTCTCGGCGCAACGCCCACAGGCAGGAGATAGGATGAAATGACCGACAGGCAGCCACTTACAATCCGCCTTGCCGCCCCGCGGGGCTTCTGCGCGGGCGTTGATCGCGCCATTCAGATTGTCGAAGAAGCCCTCGGCAAATGGGGCGCGCCAGTCTATGTGCGCCACGAAATCGTCCACAATGCGCATGTGGTGAGTCGTCTTGAGGAGCTTGGGGCCATATTCGTCGAGGAACTGGACGAATGCCCGGAAGACCGCCCGGTCATCTTTTCCGCGCATGGCGTACCGAAATCCGTGCCCGCCGAAGCCGAACGCCGGAACATGATTTATGTCGACGCGACCTGTCCGCTTGTTTCCAAGGTNCATGTCGAAGCCGAACGCCATCATCGCGAAGGCCGTGAGATNGTGCTGATCGGTCATGCAGGACACCCCGAAGTCATCGGTACGATGGGACAATTGCCCGGCGACACGATCACGTTGATCGAAACCGTCGAGGACGTCGCCGCGTTTGAGCCCANCGATCCAGACAATGTCGCCTTCGTTACCCAGACGACCCTGTCGGTCGATGACACCGCAGACATTGTCGCCGCACTACAGGCTCGTTTCCCCGGCATTTCGAGCCCCCACAAGGAAGACATCTGCTACGCCACCACAAACCGTCAGGANGCCGTGAAAGTTCTGGCGCCGGGCACAGATCTGGTGCTCGTTATCGGCGCGACGACGAGTTCCAATTCGGTCAGACTGGTCGAAGTTGCCAAGCGCGCCGGTGCCGCACGGGCGGAACTGGTGGCGAGCGCGGANAACATCGACTGGGCCTGGTTTGATGGCGTNTCAACCCTCGGCCTGACCGCCGGGGCCAGCGCGCCGGAAGACCTTGTGCAGGGTGTGATCNATGCCTGCGGTGAGCGGTTCGATGTCTCGCTCGACAAGATCGAGACGGCCCGAGAAACGGTGACCTTCAAACTGCCGCGCATCCTGTCTGAGCCGGTCTGACACGAGCCTGCGCGGCCAATATTCAAATCTGCCCCGCATTCTGGCATAAGGCGCGTCATGACCTACACGATTGCAGCCTTTTACAAATTCTTCTCCTTCCCGGACTTTGAAGCCCGCAAGGCGGATCTCGCCCNGCTTCTTTGTGGTGCCGGCGTCAAGGGCACCGTCCTGTTGGCGGCCGAGGGCGTGAACGGCACGATTGCCGGCACGGCTGATGGCATTGAGACTGCGCTGTCTGCCCTTCGCGCAATCCCGGGGGCGGCAGATCTTGAAGCGAAATTCTCCGAAGCCGACGAGATGCCGTTCCTGCGCCTGAAAGTGCGCCTGAAGAAGGAAATCGTCACAATGGGTGTGCCCGGCACGGATCCNAATGCGCTGGTCGGGACCTATGTNGAGGCGAATGAGTGGAACGANCTNATCAGCGATCCGGACACTGTGCTGATTGATACGCGCAATGATTATGAATACGCCATCGGCACCTTCGAAGGCGCGATTGACCCCGAGACCAAGACGTTCCGGGAGTTNCCGGAATGGTTCCGCGAATTCCGCGCCAAGCTTGAAGCCGAAGGCCGCTCACCCAAGGTCGCCATGTTCTGCACGGGCGGCATCCGCTGCGAGAAAGCGACCAGCTTTGTGAAATCGGAGGGCATCGAGGATGTCTTCCACCTGAAAGGCGGCATNCTGAAATACCTCGAAACCGTGCCCGAGACAGACAGCAAATGGCGCGGCGAATGCTTCGTCTTCGATGAGCGCGTGTCAGTAAAGCACGACCTGACGCCCGGCGAGTACGACATGTGCCATGCCTGCAAGCGTCCCATCACGGATGCGGACAAGGCGGAGGCCAGCTATGTGCCTGGCGTATCCTGCCCTCACTGCATCGACGANATGAGNGANGANCANCGNGCCCGCTTTGCCGANCGCCAGAAGCAGATCGACCTTGCCCGCCAGCGNGGCCAGGAACATATGGGCCCGGAGGCACGCCGGAGCGAAGACGCATGAGCGCNGCNCATACGCTCTACACGTTTCGACGTTGCCCCTATGCCATGCGTGGCCGGATGGGCCTGTCCATAGCCGGTGTCCCGGTGCTGGTCCGTGAAGTCGTCCTNCGGGACAAGCCGACCGAGATGCTGGAGGCAAGCCCGAAAGGAACCGTGCCGGTCTTGCTGACCTCCTCTGGTGACATTGTGGATGAAAGCCTCGATGTCATGCGCTGGGCGCTGGCGCAGAACGATCCGGAAGGCTGGCTGGACGCCGATCCCGACACGACGAATGAATTGATCGCGCGCAATGATGGTCCNTTCAAGCGCGCGCTGGACAGATACAAATACCCCAATCGCTATTCCGACGAAGATCTCGTGCCCGGCGCCGCGCGCGCCAGNGGTCTCGAAATGCTTCAGGATCTGGACGCGCGGATCACAGCGCAGGGGGGCCAGCTTGTCAGGGCTGAACGGAGCCTGGCCGACATTGCGATCTTTCCGTTCATCCGCCAGTTCGCTCACACCGACATGGACTGGTTCAACGCGCAGGATTTGCCCGCGCTGCAGGCATGGCTGGAGGGGCATAAGCAGAGCTCGCTCTTNAAGGGCGTGATGAAGAAATACGCCCAATGGAGCCCCGGCGCCGACGAGCCGACATTGCCGGTTGCAGCCTGAATCCTCGAACCTCAGATTGCCCCCTTGAAAAATTTTTGGGCAGGCGTAAAAGCCCCGTTCTTCGGCGCGGAGTGTAGCTCAGCCTGGTAGAGCACTGTCTTCGGGAGGCAGGGGCCGGAGGTTCGAATCCTCTCACTCCGACCATTCNTTATTGTCCGGCTTGGCCGGATNTTGAGAGCCCCTTGGCGANACAAAGATTACTTGGCCTGCCGGACCTTACTGTCGCCGCCGCGCTCCGTTCCTATATCTTNGAGATTATAGGACGTTGTCTGATACATCTGGTTTATCCAGTTCCCGAACAATAGAAACGCGTGCGAGCGCCACCGGTTTTTCGGGGTCCGGGTGGGNTCATCATCCGGAAAGTANTTGGCCGGTACNTTGATNGATTTCCCCGCCGNCACATCTCGCTGATACTCTGCGCCGAGCGATGTAGAATCATATTCAATATGATTGAAGATATAGAGCCGGTTTCCNTGCGCTTCATGCAACAGGCACAGTCCGGTCTCATCGCTCTCCATAAGAATGCTCAGACCACTGTCTTCGGGAATGTCTTCCCGCCGCACATCCGTCCAGCGCGACACCGAAACGGAAAAGTCGTCCGAGAACCCCGTGAGGAAAGGAGATTCCGGCTTGCGATTATGGTGACGATAAACACCAAAAGCCTTCTCTTTCAGCTCGTGCTTTGGAACGCCGTGAAAATGCTGAACTGCCGCCATGGCACCCCAGCAAATGAAAAAGCTGGAATGCACATGGGTTTCTGTCCAATCGAAGATCTGTTTCAACTCGTCCCAGTACGACACGTCTTCGAATGGCAANCGCTCNACNGGCGCTCCGGTTATGATGAAGCCATCGAACTTCCGATCCTTCACCTCATCCCAGGTATGGTAAAAAGAGATNAGATGTTCTTCCGACGTGTTGCGGGCAACATGGCTGCCGATCCGGACGAGCGTCAGNTCCACCTGCAGCGGAGTTGCGCCGACAAGCCGGGCAATTTGCGCTTCNGTCTCGATCTTGTTGGGCATCAAATTCAGAAGGCCGATCTGCATGGGGCGGATATCCTGCCGTGTGGCAATGGATTCATCCAGCACCTGCACNCCTTCGCGCACAAGCGTTTCGCGCGCGGGCAAGCCGTCAGGAATTCGAATGGGCATACGCAATACTCCGCTACCAAGTTCTGGCCAGCCGGACTCTTGCCGTGAGGGTGTTCGGAATATCCGCGCAGCCTTTTAGCAAGTTGTTTAACGTGGCTGCAAGCCGACCGACCAAATCACCACGGAGCCCCTACATAGGGGCTCCGCCGCTTGAGTCAATTGCTGCTGGCCTGGCCGCCTAGCCTGCGAGCGCGGCACGCACGGCCGCTAGCGCCTCGTCTGCCTTGTCCGCATCCGGGCCGCCCGCCTGAGCCATATCGGGTCGGCCGCCACCGCCCTTGCCGCCAAGAGCTTCGCTGGCCGCTTTCACCAGGTCGACAGCAGAGTAAGTGTCGGTCAGGTCTTTGGTTACGCCAACGGCAACGCCCGCCTTACCGTCCGCGACGCCCACGAAAACGACAATGCCGGAACCGATCTGCGCCTTGGCCTCATCGACCAGCGTACGCAATTCCTTGCCGCCGACACCTTCGGCAATACGTGCCATCAGCTTGACGCCATTGATCTCTTCCGGTCCGGCAGGAGCAGCCCCGCCGCCGCCCATGGCGAGCTTGCGCTTGGCTTCGGCAAGCTCTTTCTCCAGCGCCTTGCGCTCGTCTCCCAGAGCCGCCACGCGCCGCGGAACATCCTTGAGCGGAACTTTCAGGCTCTCAGACAGATCGACCGCGATCTGCGCACGTCCTTTCAGGAAGGCAACTGCCTCTGCGCCTGTTGCTGCCTCCACCCGGCGCACACCTGCCGATACACCGCTCTCTGACGTAATGACAAAAAGGCCAATATCGCCAGACCGCTCCACATGCGTTCCGCCGCACAGCTCAACCGAGTAGCGCCGCGCGTCGCCCGTGCCCATGGACAGCACACGAACTTCATCGCCATATTTCTCACCAAACAGGGCCAAGGCTCCTGCTTCGATGGCCTTGTCCGGCGANGTCACCTGAATCCCCGTCGGCATGTTCTCACGGATNTGGGCGTTGACTTCGTCTTCCACGGCCTCGATCTCNGCCTGGCTCATTGGGCCATTGTGGGAGAAATCAAACCGGAATCGATCTGCCTCGACGAGGGACCCTTTCTGCGTGACGTGCTCACCCAGCACCTTGCGCAGGGCCGCATGCATGATGTGAGTGGCCGAATGATTGGCCATGATGGCGCGTCGACGCTCCGCATCTACGCGAAGGTCCGCAGACTCACCCAGCTTCACCTCACCGGAAACGAGTTCGCCAATATGCACATGCAGATCAGCAGCACGCTTTTGCACATCACGCACAATGAAGCGTGCTCCGTTCGCAAAAACGATTTCGCCATGATCTCCCGCCTGCCCGCCAGACTCGGCATAAAATGGGGTTGTATCGANCACGATCTCGGCTGCGCCTGGTGACAATGTATCCACGCGCGCTCCGCCGGCCGCAATCGCAACCAGCTTCCCCTTTCCATCTGTGCNGTCATAACCGGTGAANTTGGTGGCACCAGCATCATCGCGAACACGGAACCAGATATCCTCCGNNGCCTGATCTCCCGAGGAGAAACCCGCTGCGCGGCTGTCTTGNCGCTGTTGCTCCAGTGCAGCCTCGAACCCGGCGACATCGACACCCATATCGCGCCCACGNAGAATGTCTTGCGTCAGATCAAGTGGAAATCCGTACGTGTCCGACAATTTGAAAGCCACATCNCCCGGNAGCGCATCGCCCGCCTTCATGTTCGCGGTTTCCTTGTCGAGCAAGGACAGCCCGTTGCCCAGCGTACGCTGGAAGCGGGCTTCTTCCTGCTCCANAGCGGACTCGATTGCCGCCTTGGCCCGGCCAAGCTCAGGATAGGCCGCGCCCATTTCGGATATCAGTGCTGGCGCCAGTTTGTACATCAACGGCTCGCGCGCGCCGAGCAGATGACCATGCCGCATGGCACGGCGCATGATGCGGCGCAGGACATAACCACGACCTTCATTGGACGGCAGTACGCCATCGGCGATCAAAAACGCNGACGTNCGCAAATGGTCTGCGATNACGCGGAAGGATGCCAGCTGATCGCCAGCGGCCTTCGAGCCATAGAGGTCTTCCTCGGCGGCGATCAGATTGCGGAACAGGTCAATGTCGTAATTATTGTGCAAGCCTTGAAGCACGGCAGAGATCCGCTCCAGCCCCATGCCNGTATCGATCGATGGCTTGGGCAGNTTCTTGCGTGTGCCGTCGGCCTGCTGGTCGAACTGCATGAAGACGAGGTTCCAGATTTCGATGAACCGGTCNCCATCCTCNTCCGGGCTACCGGGAGGGCCACCNGGAACGCTTTCGCCATGATCGTAGAATATTTCCGAGCACGGGCCGCACGGGCCAGTATCGCCCATCGACCAGAAATTATCGGATGTGCCGATCCGGATGATCTTGCTGTCATCAAATCCGGCAACCTTTTTCCAGATCGCGGCGGCTTCGTCATCTTCAGCATAGACTGTGACGAGCAGCTTCTTCGGATCGAGCGCGAACTCCTTGGTGCACAGCTCCCATCCGAACGCGATCGCGTCTTCCTTGAAATAATCGCCAAAGGAAAAATTACCCAGCATCTCGAAGAATGTGTGGTGACGCGCAGTATATCCGACATTGTCGAGATCATTGTGCTTGCCGCCCGCGCGCACGCATTTCTGGGACGTGGTTGCCCGCGGCCCCGGAGGCGTTTCGGCCCCGGTGAATATGTTCTTGAACGGGACCATGCCGGCATTCACGAACAGAAGCGTCGGGTCGTTCTGTGGGATGAGCGGCGCGGACGCCTGACGCAAATGACCTCGCTTCTCGAAGAAGGAGAGAAAGGTCTCGCGAATCTCGTTTACGCCGGTCATGGGCAACACTGTGTCCTTGCGATGAGGGTTGGGCCGAATGAATCGGCACAAATATTACACCGGCGATATAAAGGTCCCTTCGCGGCGCGCCAAGCGGGGTGCGCCACAAAGGGACAGTTCATTGACCTGAAATGTGAGAGATCATGCCCTGAAATGCCAGATTTCAGAGCATATCAGATCACCCTTCGGCGGCGTCCGGCAGATCGTCATCCTGCTCAGACTCCATGCCGGCATTGAGNAGTTCGTCTGCGAGCAGGCCCGCATTGCGCCGGATCGCGTCCTCGACCTCATCCGCGATAGCGGGGTTTTCCTTGAGGAAATTCCGTGTCTTCTCGCGGCCCTGGCCCATGCGTTCGCCCTTATAGGAGTACCAGGAACCAGACTTTTCAATCACTTCAGCCTTCACACCAAGATCAATCAACTCACCCGTCTTGGAAATGCCTTCGCCATANAGAATGTCGAATTCGACCTGACGGAAAGGCGGCGCCACCTTGTTCTTGACGACTTTCACGCGGGTCTGGTTACCGATCACTTCATCACGATCCTTGATCGCGCCGATACGGCGGATATCCAGACGAACAGACGAGTAGAATTTCAAGGCATTACCGCCCGTCGTGGTTTCCGGGCTACCGAACATGACGCCAATCTTCATCCGGATCTGGTTGATGAAGATCACCATGCATTTGGACTTGGAAATGGAGCCAGTCAGCTTGCGAAGCGCCTGGCTCATCAAGCGGGCCTGAAGCCCCGGCAGGGAATCACCCATCTCGCCCTCAAGTTCAGCGCGCGGTGTCAGGGCAGCGACCGAGTCGATGACCAGCAAATCCACCGCGCCGGAACGCACCAGCGTATCCGCGATTTCCAGCGCTTGCTCGCCGGTATCAGGCTGGGACACGAGAAGATCATCCAGATCCACGCCAAGNTTNCCAGCATATACCGGGTCCAGCGCGTGTTCNGCATCAATAAAGGCGCAGACGCCNCCATTCTTCTGCGCCTCGGCTACGCTGTGCAGCGACAGCGTCGTTTTACCCGAGCTTTCCGGACCATAGATCTCAATGATGCGGCCCTTGGGCAAACCGCCAATGCCGAGTGCGATATCCAGGCCGAGCGATCCGGTGGGAACCGCTTCGACATCCATCACCTTCTTGTCGCCGAGCCGCATGACCGAGCCCTTGCCGAAGGACCGTTCAATATTGCCGAGCGCTGTTTCGAGAGCCTTCTGCTTATCCACGCCTGAATCCTTGTCCACGAGTTGAAGCGCCGCTTTGGCCATGAGTCGTCTCCTTAGGTCTACCATGAGGCCGCATTTGGCAAGGCCCCCTTTTGCCATCTCTGACTCGGATGTACCATATTTGTTCCGCGGAACAAAGGGGAAACTTTCTGCGCNGCGCATCTTTTCTTTTCTGCCCNTTTCAGGCATGCTCGCGCNCATGCTAGATCGATCCAGCCGCCCCGCCGGCGAAGCCCGCCTTCGCTATCTNGANGCCGACATCGAAATGATCNCGCCNGGAGACTANGTCACCTGCGCGGTGACNGGCCGNAANATNCCNNTNCAGGCCCTGCGCTATTGGAGCGTCGACCTTCAGGAAGCCTATTGGGATGCAGAGGCGGCAAGCCAGCGCATGGTCAAGGCGGGCAGCTGATGCGGCGCGCGCTGCTGGCCGGGCTATCGACACTGATCATGGGCTGCGCGGTGGCAGAGACGCCTGCCCCCACGGCCAGTCAGGACAATACCGCGATCACGCCTGCGCCGATGTGCGATGGGGTACTGACCCAAGGCGGGCTGGTGATCTGTACCGGCGCGCCGGGCAGCGTGTTCACGGTAGCGGGCACGAAGCTGACGGTCAGTGACATGGGCTCGGCCCAATTCGGGATCAGCACGTCGGCCCCAAGCGTCATTGGCTGGTCTCATGACAGTGGCGCGTTCGGAGACCTGGCCATCGCGCCACGCAAGGATGACTATCGCGAAATCTCGGGCTTTGATTGTGACAAGGTGGACGCCCGCTCTGCCGAGCAGAAGGCACATGCCTCGCGCAGCTGGGTGAAGAAGCAGGAAGCGTTTGCGAGCTTCAATCCCGGCCCCGGCGCGCTGGGGGGGTTCGTGAAGCCCTCTGATGCACCAACATCTTCGCCGTTCGGGCCGACGCGGAAATATGTCGGCGTCTCAAAGGTGACCGGGGAGCCGTGCGAGAGCACTTCAGTGCATCGCGGATATGACATGGCGACGCCGGTGGGCACGGAGGTGATCGCGCCGGCGCCGGGCGTGGTCGTGCTGGCCGATCCGGATCTCTATTATGAGGGCGG
>NZ_NHCK01000089.1:0-25647 GCF_002172815.1 Hyphomonas sp. TMED31
CCGATCCGATCAGAAGAATGTTCATGGCCGCGCTCATTGCGCGGGTTGGCCCCCGGAATCAAGCCCTCAGCGGCGCAGACCGCTCACACTGCCCGCCACCGCCGCCTTTGCTGGCAGAGCCAGATGGGGAAAGTGGCAACCCTATCCTCATCCATTTCGTGCACTCAACCTAAAAAATACAAATATTTACAAGGAATTGATACCAGCCCACCTGGCGCGCTCCTGCTGCCAATCCGGCAGGGGTGGGCGCCTGTCAGGGTCAGGGCCATGCAAGCGCGTTGTGACTCCTCCCTATTTGGCCTGATCGAGTTCTGGTGGTCCGTGGCCAGCTATCTCGCTTCGTCGGCGCAGACCGGGCTTGGCCTCTGGCCCATTCCGGCCAAGCCCTTCCTACCCCGCGCAGAGCATGAGCGCCTTGGCGGCCTCATCACCTTCCTGGAAGCCATCTTGCGCCGCCTGCTCTATCTCGAAGCCGAGGATCTGGGGGCCCTTCCAACACACTCGCTCAACGGGCTCATCGCGGTGCCGACGCGCTCCCAACCGCACCAGGATGCCCCGCCCGGCACAGCCCTGGGGGCAGAGCCGCGCTTCAGGCTGATGGAATCGACGCCGCGCAAGGCGGCCAATCCCCCACCGAAACAGTTCCGCACCGGGCCGCGCATACGCTTCCTGGACGAGCCCGCACCGGTTGACCTTCGGGATTATCCCGCGCTGCCGACTGACATTTTGCCTAGCGGAATTCTCATCCGCCGACTGCGGGCGATTAACCATGCACTGGACCATCCGGGCCAATATATAACCTGGATGCGCCGTCTGATCGGTGCGGCCGCGCCCGTCTTGCGCACGGCCTGCCCACCTGTGTTCAGGTCGCGCAGACTGAAGCATCTACAACAGGAAAGCGCCCGTGATCTGCACGCTGTTGCGATGATGGCGCACGCTCCGGACACGTCCTGAACCCGCCTGAAATCCATCCTTTCCGCGCGAAGCCCACCGGCTGTCGCGCCGCCTGTGCTGGTTAACATATCCTTTCCGGGGCCGGATCATTTGGCTGGCATGGTTTTACCGAGAAGTTATCCCGATCTGCGATGGTACGGCGTGAACCTAAAAAGGCCAGGTGAGGCTATCTCAGGGGTGGGAACCATGATTATCCTGAATTTTGCGGCAGCACAGCTCAAAACGTTGCGCCGTCTGAAAGACGAAACCGAAGGCAATGTCGCGATCATTTTCGCGCTGTTGACCATTCCGCTTTTCCTGCTGATGGGATTTGCGATTGACCTTCAACAGGTCAACACCGCGAAGAACCGTGTGCAGTATATTCTCGACAGCGCGGTGATCGCCGGCGCGCGGGAGATGCAGGAGGGCAAGTCAGACACTCAGATCAAGGCCTACATCCTGAACTACTTCGAATCCGCGATGAAGGCCCAGGGCATGGCGACAGATTGCGCTGACCCCGTCTCCACCATTGCCAGCGAATCCCAGGACATTTCCGTTACGGTGCGCTGTGACCAGCCGACCTCGATCATGCAGATCACCGGCACGAAAGAGCTGACNTTTGGCGTCACCTCAGCGTCGACCTATGGTATCGGCAAGGTCGATATCGCCTTTGTGTTCGACGTCTCCGGCTCCATGGGCGGCAGCAAGATGACGGCTCTGAAAGATGCCGCGGAAACGGCAGTTGATGTGCTTATCCCCGTCAAGGATGATGGCACAACCGGCGAAGTTCGCATCGGCATGGCGTCCTATTCCTCAATGGTGGATGCAGGCAGCGACTATTTCCTCAAGGCCACAGGCAAGACACCTATCCGTATCTATACGGAAACTTATACAACTCGCGAGTTCGTCGGCTACGAATATGTCTGCACACGGGAGCGGCGCGATGGCAGTTGCCGCAGATGGGGCTACGAAGCAATCTATGCTGATGTTGAAAAAACAGCCACGAAGACCGTCAACAATACTTGCGTNAAAGAGCGNATTGGAGACGACGCCTTCACGGATGCTGATCCCGGCCCGTATGCNTGGATCGAAGCGGCCGAGGCCTACATCCAGCGCGACCGTGACGGCGACCCATACACTGACTATTACGGAAANCCGTACTGGACGGTGGAAAGCTGCAACCCGATCGGCCCTCAACCGATGACGGCCAATCGCGACAAGCTGTATGACTATATCGATGACCTGAATGCGAGCGGCGGCACNGCCGGTCACCTCGGCATCGCCTGGGGCTGGTATCTGATCGCGCCGGATTGGGATACGGTCTGGCCGGCTGGCTCTGANCCCTACCCGTACGACGAGCCGGACTCNGCCAAGGCCATGATCATCATGACGGATGGTGAGTTCAACCAGGAGTACAACACCTCTGAAGGCGACTCCTTCGACCAGTCCAAGAAGATGTGCGACGGCATCAAGGAACAGGGCATCAAGGTCTATACCGTGGCCTTCAGCGCCCCGCGGGCCGGCCGCGAGATCCTGGCCTATTGCGCCTCCGGGGAGGAGTTCACCTTCACCCCTGACAGCTCCGAAGAGCTGAAGGAAGCCTATACGAAGATCGCCCAGTCGATCTCCGACCTGCGCATCCGCTACTAATCCGCAAATCAGGCAGCGCTCCCCNNGGGGCGCTGCCAATTCCANCATCATATTTTCTCTATTNANATCANNNGCTTGCGCAACAGGCCCGCACAGGCGCGGNACAAGAGCGCCGAAATTGACAGCGCGCACTCGCTCACATTGATCTGAATTGTAGACAGGCCCCGAACTTCCGTCATAATGCAGTTTGAAAACAGCGCGCTCGGCGCTGCACAAACCCTGATCGGGAGCCCCGTCATGAAGCGGGATGTTTTGTCTAGCGCTCCCTCGCCGGTTGCGAACACGCCTGCCTTGTCGGCAGACGANAGTTCCTGGCTTAGCGCCATCATCACGTCGTCCACCGACGCCATCATNTCNAAGACCACAGACGGCATCATCGCCAGCTGGAACCCAGCGGCTGAACGCCTGTTTGGCTATGCGCCGCATGAGGTTATCGGCAAGTCGATCCGCGTGTTGATTCCCGAGGACCGGCAACCGGAAGAAGATGAGATCCTTACCGCGATTCAGGCGAACAAGACGGTCACGAATCTGAGGACAGTCCGCCGACACAAGGACGGCCATGATTTGCACATCATGGTCACCGTCTCCCCCATCCATGATTCAAACGGCAAGATCGTCGGTGCCTCAAAGATCGTGAGGGACCTGTCCGCCGAGCTCGAAAGCCGCGAAAAGCTTGAGCAGAGCGAAACCCAGTTCAAGGCCCTGGCCGACAACATCCCCCAGCTTGCCTGGATGTGCGATCCGGAAGGACAGATCTTCTGGTACAACAAGCGCTGGTATGAATTCACAGGCGCTGATGAATCGACCACGCTGGGGCATGGCTGGAAGTCCGTTCACCATCCCGAACATGAAGCGCGCGCGACCGAGCATTTCCTCAGCTCCCTCAAGANGGGNGAAGTCTGGGAAGATACATTCCCCTTGCGCGGCAAGGATGGAAAGTTCCGCTGGTTCCTTTCCCGCGCCCATCCGATCAGAGGTGATGACGGCAACATCATCATGTGGTTCGGCACCAACACGGATGTGACCGACCAGAAACAGCGCGAGGAGCGTATTCAGCTCCTTCTGGGTGAAGTGAACCACCGCGCCAAGAACATGCTGACCCTGGTTCAGGCAATCGCACGCCAGACGATGGCCAGCGGCGAAAACTTCCTGGACCGCTTCTCAGAGCGCATGCGCTCTCTGGCATCCAGCCAGGATTTGCTGGTCAGTTCCGGCTGGCGCGGCGCGCGCGTGGAAGACATCATGAGCTCCCAGCTCGCCCATCTGGAAGACTTCATNGGCACCCGGATCATCCTGAANGGCCCGCATGTNCGCCTCACCTCGGCGGCGGCNCAATCGCTGGGCATGGCACTGCATGAGCTGGCCACCAATGCCGGCAAGTATGGCGCATTGTCCAATGATACCGGTCAGGTTCACATCACCTGGAACATCCGGACGGATGAGGATGTAAACCGGTTCGAGATCAACTGGATCGAAAGTGGCGGCCCCCCCGTTGAAGCGCCTGAGCGCCGGGGATTTGGCTCAACCGTTATCGAAAAGATGACGCGCATCGCATTCGGCTATCCCGTGAAGCTGGAATTCCCGCCGGANGGCCTGCAATGGCACCTCTTCAGCGTCGATGACCGCGTTTTNGAATCNGACTTCGTGCCAGANCCGTCANAGTCAGAGGCNCCTGATCCGCAATCCGTGNCCCCCGTTTCCGGGACACAGCAATCCCCGAGCGCCCATCGCCGGGTGCTGGTGGTTGAGGATGAGGCGATCATCGCCATCGACATGGCGGCCGCACTGGAAGATGCCGGTTATGCCGTCATCGGGCCGGTTGGCTCTGTGTTCGAGGCAATGCAATTGCTGGATGAGACACCTTGCGACTGCGCCGTGCTGGACATCAATCTGGCAGGGGAAACCTCCGCGCCTGTNGCCGGACGTCTGCTGCAACAGGGCGTTCCGTTTGTGACCGTCTCTGGCAACACGCCGGAAACCANCGGCGCGGAATTCAGTCAGGCACCTTTCCTGTCAAAGCCNATCATCACGAGCAAGCTGCTGACCCAATTGTCCCGCATGCTTACTGAAACGGCTCCGCAAACTCGTTAGCGGCGTCCTCATANGATGANGGCAGCAATTGGGNATGGATCGTCACGATCAGACCGTCATCCGTATATTCACGCTCAACCCGCGTGCGCGGGAACATCTTGAAGATCTGCGTTCCAAANCCTGTCCGNNCAGGTGGCTGAACCGGGCCCACNCCCGTCTCTTTCCAGACGGAAACCANAANATTGTCTTCCAGCTTCCAGCTGAGATGGAGATGNCCGCCGGGCACGGAGAAACANCCAAACTTGCGCGCGTTGGCTGCGAGCTCGTGCGCAATCATCGCGGCATCCTTGCTCGCCTTCACGGTGAGCAGGAAATCTGGGCCATCCAGTGTGAAGCGGCTCGCATTCCGTCCGACGATCGCAATCAGTTCGCTCTCCAGAATGTCCCGCAGCCTGAGACCGCNCCAATTCCGGCGGCTCAGCTCGAAATAGGTCCGGCTCATGGANGCCAGCCGCTCGTTGAAATCCTTGACNTACGTGCCAACGTCGTCTGCGCTTTCGCCTGAAATCCGGGACGTGGCCATGATCACCGCAAACATGTTGCGAATGCGGTGGGCCAGCTCGTTTTCCATATAGTCGTTTTGGCGCTTCAGCTCGACTTGCGTCGTAATGTCTTCCGCCCGCTGGATCATGTGCGTNACATTGCCAGCCTCATCATAGTGAGGGTCCTGAACAGCTTGCCAGACGCGAGTCTCAACGGTGCCATCCGGCATGGTCAGTTCGTAAGGCTGGGCTTCGAGCGTCGTACGTTTGCCGCTGAAGACTTCCCGGAATTTCGCCTCCACCGGNTCCTGGCGGCCCCTCNCATCNGGGAANATGTCGAATATGTACTGNCCCGCNAGNCGCTCCCAGTCAGTTTCTGTNGCGGTCATGTATGCGTCNTTGGCGTAGGCGAAGCGCAGATCCTTGTTCAGAATCATCATGGGCATGGCCCAGGAGTCGGCCACATCCCGAAACAGCTTTTCGCCAAAACTGTCCGGCNTTGAATCGTGACGTGTCATGCGAATGTTTTTACCTCGTACACCCCGAACTTTCATCAAATCTGTTAACAGTGAGTGACCACATCTGCACCCCTGAAGAACACTTGCCCTGCCCGGCATCCCCTATATGACTGTGATCATGCCGTCTGATACGCCCCCCTCCAATGATGCCGCCCTGTCGGTTTCCGACCTCGCCGCCAGCCTGAAGCGCACGGTTGAGACCAATTACGATCATGTGGTCGTCCGCGGCGAATTGGGCCGCGTCACCCTTGCCCGGTCCGGTCACATGTATTGCGATCTGAAAGACGACAAGGCCGTGCTGAATACGGTGATGTGGAAGGGACAGGTCAACCGCCTGCCCTTCAAGCCGGAAGAGGGTCTCGAAGTCATCGCGACGGGCCGTTTATCCATCTATGAGGGCCGATCCAACTACCAGATGATCGCNTCNTCCATGCGCCCGGCAGGCGCTGGCGCACTGATGGCCCTGCTGGAGGAGCGGAAGAANAAGTTCGCCGCCGAAGGCCTGTTCGCNCCCGAGCACAAGAAGAAACTGCCCTACCTGCCCCGCACGATTGGCGTGGTCACCAGCCCGACCGGGGCCGTGATCCGGGATATCCTGCACCGCATCCGCGACCGGTTTCCGGTGCGCGTCATTGTCTGGCCAGCACTGGTTCAGGGTGACAGCGCTGCCGGACANATCACAGCGGGGATCGAAGGCTTCAATGCCATGACCGGCGCTGACCGTCCGGACGTGCTGATCGTCGCGCGGGGNGGNGGCTCGATCGAAGATCTCTGGCCATTCAANGAGGAAAANGTCGTTCGCGCNGCCTTCAACAGCGAGATCCCGCTGATCTCTGCAGTGGGGCATGAGACTGACACAACGCTCATCGATTACGTATCCGACGCTCGCGCGCCGACCCCGACCGGAGCGGCAGAAATTGCTGTGCCTGTTCGCTCTGAATTGCTGCTGATGACGGGAGAGCATGGCGAGCGCCTGAAGCGCGCGCTCGCCCGCCGCACCGGNCAATCACGCGACAAGCTGGCGGCAGCGCGCCTGCCCCGCCCCGAATCCCTGCTGCAGGCCAAGCGCCAGCGGCTCGACTATGCCAGCGCNAGCCTTCCCAAGGCGGCGCTCGCGCTCGTTCAGAANGCCCGCCTNCGGGTCTCCCGGCTGGCGATCAGCCCGGCCAGTCTCAACGCCGAAATCCGGGCCTCGAAACAGCGCCTGCGTGACACAGCCGTCCGCGCGCGCCCGGCGCTCAACCGCCTGATCGAAGCCCGGCGGAACACGCTGGCCGCACAAGGCAAACTGCTGGAAACACTGTCCTATCAGTCAACACTGAAGCGCGGCTATGCCATCGTGCGCGATACCGATGGCAATCTTGTTCGCTCCGCGACGGCCGCCGCCTCCACNCCCAGCTTCAAGGTCAGCTTCGGTGATGGCGATGTCATGGCGCGCCCGGACGGAGCCGCGCCGCCTTCGCCACCGCCTGCGCCGCCAGTTCCAAAAGCGGCGAAGCCAGCGAAGCCGAAGACCGATCAGGGCTCCCTNTTCTAGACAGAATCGNGGGCCGGGCTNNCNGGACCTCCCCCTACGGAACGTCCATCAAGNCACNTCCAACAAAGTGCTCGCTATTTAATCAGTGCTGCACATACGAAAAAATAGTGATATTTCGACACCCGAGCGAATGTCTGATTTTGTTCATCCGCACACCTTTCCGCAGTATCAAAAAGTGTACCTTCAATAAGGTTTTGTGATGATTTCGCCCAAAGCTTGTGCGTCGTACAAAACTGAAACCTTCTCGAACTTTCTGTTGTAAAACTTTGATTTGAGCCGGTTTGAGCCGCTGAGTAGGCAGCGCCCGACTGCGCACAGTGCGCCTAGTTAACGGGTCAAATCATGAAACACTCTTATCTTACCGCGACGGCAATTGCCGCTCTTGGTCTCTCCGGACAATTGTCCGCTCACGCACAGGAANCCAGCGCCGAAAAGGCTCGTCACCTGGAAGTCGTCACCGTGACGACACAGAAGCAACAACAGGCGCTCATCGACGTTCCAATCAACGTGTCTGTGGCAGACCAAGCCCTGATCGACCTGCTCGCGGCGGATGATTTCGAAGACCTTGGCAACTTCGTTCCCGGCCTGCAGGTGCAGGCCCAAAGCCTCAACGCGCCGAGCTANTCCCTGCGCGGTGTGGTGTCGGATGGTGGTACGCCCCGCGTGGCCATGTTCCAGAATGGTGTGGCGATCGGCAATGTGGGGTTTGCCACCAATCTCGCCATCTATGACATGGAGCGGGTTGAGGTTGTCAAAGGCCCCCAAGCTACTCTGTTCGGCCAGGGCGCGCTGGTTGGCGGCGTGAACTTCATCCAGAACCGCGCCTCCCTGTCCGGCAATTCCGGCAAAGCCTCCATCGAAGGCGGTGACTACAGCTTCGTCCGCGCGGAAGGCCACTACAACTACGTCATCAATGACACGCTCGCCCTGCGCGTTGCGGGTCAGCTGAAGAACATGGACGGCTATGTGCCGAACACCGCCAACTCTCCGGACCTGATGGGACAGGACACGCTTGCCCTGCGCACCGCCCTTCACTGGGAGCCGAGCCCGCAGCTGCGCGCNGACCTGTTCGTCAACTATCAGGACGATGATTCCACCGGCACCCAGTTCACGTCCGGCTTCTTCGAGGTAAACGGGAAGGTCGATCCATACGGCGCAACGGCCATGAACGTGAATGATGATCAGGTCCGCAGCAAGCTCGGCAATGATCGTGAGCTGTTCTATGTCACCGCCAACGTCGAATACGACCTCAACGATGACTGGTCGCTGACCTCCCTCACCGACTATCGCAACCTGTTCTCGAATGAAGCGTGGGACTCTGATGGTGTCGAGTTCAACCTGCTTCAATTCTATCAGGGCCGCCAGGCCAATACGTTCAGCCAGGAATTGCGCCTGAACTATGATGCCGGTGGNAANCTGTCGGCCTTNTTCGGCGGAAACTATTTCACTGTGAACGGCAAGGATGAGCTGCGCTTCTCCACGGATGAAGCTTACGCTCAATCCCTGTTTGCACCGAGCCTCGCAGGTGCCGCTGGCCTGACCGTTGAGCAGGTNCAGGGCGCGCTGACACTNNCCGGTATNCCGGGCGGTGCAAACTTCGGCAGCTTNGATNCGCCTCTTCAGTACTCNGCTCTGGCAGCCCTGCTGCAAGGCGCGCTGGTACCGCTTTACGGTGAGCATCTGGAACAGCAAATCTCCACCGACGAACGCGACACATATGACCTGTTCGGCGATGTGACCTATCAGCTGACAGATCGCCTCGAACTGACAGGTGGCCTTCGCTACACCAAGGAAGANCTGGCGGCGAGCTCCGTTGCAGCTGTCCTCAAGAGCAACCCGTATCTCGGCGGCCTCAATGGTGTGACCCTGGCGCCTTCCCTGCTGCTGAGCGCTGATCGCCTCAACAACAAGGCTACCGGATCAGAAGAAACGGATGGTGCGTTCACATGGCGCCTGAATGCCGCCTATCGCGTATCTGACAATGTGAACACCTGGGTCGCCTACGGCCGGGGCCGTCGCCCGGAAGTGCTCTCNGCTTCNGGTGCAAGCTATGATGTCATCGACGCGGAAACGCTGGACAATGTCGAGGCCGGTGTGTTCGCCCGTCTCTGGGATAATCGCGTCCAGATGACCAGCTCGGTCTACTATGGTGAGTACAAGGACTTCCAAACCACGCGCTTTGACCCGATCAACGGCGTCTTCATCACCGAGAACTCCGGTAACGCCACCCAGTATGGCTTCGAATTCGATGGTCAGGCCCTGGTCACCGACAATATCCGCCTGCTCGGCACATATGCCTACACGCATTCGGAATATGATGACGAAGACGACAACGGAAACCCGCTCCAGTTCGCTGGNAACAGCTTCCGTATCAGCCCGGAGCACAGCTTCTCGCTTGCGGCTGACATCACGATCCCGGCCGGCGAACGCGGCGATTTCTCGATCGTGCCGAGCTATGTCTGGAAAGATCATCACTATTTCGAAGATGACAATGGCTACAATTATGCCGCTGATGGAAATGGTGGATTCACCCGTGTTCGTGAAGCCTATCCGGACGGCACCTTTGTCGAGGAAGAACAGGACGCATATGGCATCGCCAACCTCCGCATCGGCTTCGACAGCGCAGACGATCAGTGGGGCGTCTACTTCCTGGGCGAAAACATCTTCGATGAGGAATACCTGATCGACGTGGGCAACACGGGCGGTGCCTTTGGCCTGCATACCATCATCCGCGGCAAGCCGCAGATGCTGAAAGCCGGTGCCTATATCAAGTTCTAGGCTGACTACANACCGGGGCGGGCCCGTGCTCGCCCCGATCCTCCAGACAGGACTATGAACCATGAAGAAATATTTCCTCCTCGGCGGCCTGTTGCTGGCCGCCTGCAATCCGGCGGCTGAAACGATTGCGCCTATGGATGCCCCGGCTGAAGCGCCAGCAGAAGCAGCTCCGGCCGACGCAAGCGACACCGAAACCNCGCTAAAGACCCTCACGGGCGAGCCGCCTGTCATCATCGCCCATCGCGGCGCAAGCGGCCTTTATCCCGAGCACACGCTGAAAGCCTATCAGGTCGCCATCGATCAGGGGGCTGACTTCATCGAACCGGATCTGGTGATGACCAAGGATGGCGTTCTCGTTGCCAACCATGATGGCTACCTGTCCGACACGACAAACATTGCCGATCATGAAGAATTCGCCGATCGCAAAAGCGTGCGTAAAACGCCTCTGGGCGACAAGGAAGACTGGTGGTCTGACGATTTCACCCTCGCTGAGCTGAAGACGCTGAATGCCATCCAGCGCGTTGAAGGCCGCCCGCAAGACTATAACGACCAGTTCCGGATNGCGACGTTTGACGAGATCATCGACCTGGTTGAAGAGAATGCCGCGCAAGGCCGGAAGGTCGGCCTGCACATCGAGGCCAAATGGCCNTCCAATTTCTCNGCGGCCGGGCTCGACATGGTCGATCCGATCCTGAACACGATTGAAGAGCGCGGCCTCGTCGAAGCGGGCATTCCGATCTTCATCCAGTGCTTTGAGCCGGACTTCCTCGCCAAGGTCGCCGCTAAGAGCGACCTGACACTCGTACAGAACCTCGTCGGCCCGCCCTACGCGGCCCTGCTCGGCCTGGACATGAANCTGGAAGACATTCCGACAGCAGGCGTCGGCGCTCACAAGGCGATGATCCTGACCCCTGAAGGCGGGACGACAGACTTCGTNGAACGNGCCCACGCCCTCGGCAAGATCGTGCATGTCTACACGGTGCGCGATGATGAACCGGCAGAAGGATTNGCATCAGCTGAAGAGGAGTTGAAAGTCCTCATCGAAGCTGGTGTCGACGGCATCTGGACCGACTATCCCGAAACCGCCGTGATTGTTCGCAAGGATTACGANTAGCACGACAGCGCTTTCAAAAAGCGAAAGGCCGNCNCTCCANAANGGANCGNCGGCCTTTTTCATNCCCGCCTGTCGAGGCGAGANCNGNTTANCTGATGTCTTCCGACAGNACNGTCATCTGGAACTGGTAGGACGTTTCGCCCTCGTCCACATCCTTGTAGACCACGGCCAGGAATTCGGCGCCGAGATAGCACTCAACGGAATCATCGGTCTTGTCACGCGCAACCAGGCGAAGGCCCGGGTGCAGTTTTTCCTTGAGATAGGCTTCAAGGCGCAGCGTTTCTTCGCGCTCCATGGGTCGGGCTCCTCTTGGGTCTTTGTGTTCGCGGCGAACCTAGAGATTTTGCTTGGCGTTGCAACCGCAAAGCCTGCAAATCAGCTGCGCTCGGCCTCCAGAACGCAATGCGCCGACAGGGATTCCACAGTTTCCTCAAAACGCGCCGGCAGCAGGCGTTGCAATTCCGGCTTGTCGATCTGGTCGCAATCCATCAGCGACAACACCATCGCNGTTTCGTCCTGAATCGTTTCCATATAATCCAGCGCATCCTGGCTCGCCCCGGCCTGGCGCAGCGCCGCTTCATTCTCGCGGGCGGCGATGTGGCGAACCGTCAAATTCCAGGCGAGCGGNAGAATATCATCAATCCGTTGCGTGTGTTCCAGCGCGGTGGGCCAGTCTTCGTCCAGTATGTGAATGAANCCGATATTCTCTTCCGTATAGGCGACGCCCACCTGCGTTGCGCCGCGTTCAGCGCGGATGCGGGCNGCAATGCGCAGCTCTGACAAGGCCTCCTGCAACGCCTCTTCGTAGAGGCGCCCTTCCGGCAGTTCGCGCTGCGCCGCCAGCGCGACCAGTGTTGTGCCGACGCCATGATGCGCCATCTGTTCCTGTTCCAGNGTGATGTCTTCGGAATCCGCCCCAATCAGATGTGCCGCCTCGCTGAAAGCGCGATAGGCCAGCAAGGCGTCGCCGCGCTTGCGCAGACACTGGCCCTTCCAGATCAGCAGCATCGGCGCGTCAAGATCGCGCGCCGTCGCCTGGTTTACATAGTCCACCACGGTGGAGCATCCCTGGCTCCAGACCAGTGACGCCTCATCTGCTGCGCGGTACTCCAGCATGGCCAGCCCCGCAGCGCCCATTGCCTGATCCGACAGGGCCTCTGCATCCATCAAACGTTCAAACGCAGCGCGTACATTTGCGGAGTCCACTTCTCCGCCCCAATCATCCANAGCGGCCTGCAGCAACTGGTGCTCCTCATCCCTCAGCAGGCGGACATCCCCCTCATCCGCACGGAGCACCATGCTGACCACTTGCGAGGTAACCTCGTTCATCGTCTTGCCGAGCACGTGGCTGCGCGCAATGTTCACAGCGCGATCTTTGTAAGCAGCGATCTGGCGCGCCGATCCGGCCTGTTGCAATTCTCTTGAAAGCTCGGCCTGCCTGCGCGCCGACTCATTTTCCTCGCGGATTGCGACGAGTTGAGCCTGTGTCGACTCGCGCTGTCGACTGGCTTCTCCTGCGACGATGCGGAGATTGATCTCGTTCAACCGCGCCTGATGGGCGTACTCCGATTTCAGCCCCTGAAGCGCGACATAGAAATAGATTACGCTGCCCACAGCAATCACCGCTGCCGTGACGAGCAAGACCGCCAGGGCACGGATCAGGAAGCGGAAAGCCTTCTGCTCTCCCTGCAACTCGCGCAGCAGGTCAAGCGAAGTAACCGGCGAGGTTCCGGATTCTGATTGCAGGCTCATGCCCGGCTCCTTTCAGAGAGGATTGGCGTTTCGGCGCCATCCCAGACGGTTTCACCAAAGACGGGTTCCAGCAACAGACGCAAACCGGTGTCCTCGTCACCTTCGCGAATGAAGGCCTCCGCCACGAGCAGCTTGATCCGCATCTGCCGCTTTCGCCAGATGCGCAGCGCTGCGCCAATGGCGGTCGCGACGAAGAAATTTGACGCGCCAATCATGCGCTCCGGATTATCTGCGAATACGTCCGCGCCGAAGGGCAAAGGGTATTTGCCAAGNAGGGTCGACAGGAAGACGCTGAACGACACGACCGCCATGAAGATCGCCCCGGTCAGCAAGTGACGGTCCAATCTGGCTTCTGCCTTGAGCTCGGACCGGTGATGGCTAATCAGGGGGCTGATGGTCTTCATCGGTTAATCCCTGTCCCGTGCGACCCGGAATCCAATCCCGTCATCGCGGCCCGTATCCGGAAATGCATCACGGATTGCGGACCGAACATAGGANGGCACCTTCTCCCAACTGCCGCCCCGGACTGCACGGGAGCGACAGCCACGCTCATCATAGACCGTCGCCTCACCAAACCGGCCAAGATAGCTGCGCACGCTACANTCAGCGGTCCATTCGGCGACATTGCCGTGCATCTCATGCAGGCCGAAGGCATTCGGCGGATAATAGCCAACCGGCATGGGCCGGCGGGGCCAGACGCCTTTCGGACCGTCATTGTAGATCCGCCCGGCATTGAAGTTCGCCTGCTGGTCCGTCAGCGTATCGCCGGTGTTGAAAGCAGTCGTGGTGCCTGCGCGCGCGGCATACTCCCATTCTGCTTCGCTCAGCAGGCGATAGGGCTCCCCATCGACGCGAGTATTCAGCCAATCGANATAGGCCATTGCCTCAACCCAGGTGATGTTGATCACNGGCANNCCCGGCTGTTGCCATTGGTCACTGCGGGTCTCATTCGCGGCTTCGTTTCCAACGCAGCCGCCGCCTTCGACACAGGCGGTCAGATNGGCCCAGCTGATCTCAGTTGCGGACGCGGCAAAGGGCTTGATCGTGGCGCGCCATTGNGGGCCCTCATTANCCTTGCGTTCTTTCTCGGTTGCCGGGGAGCCCATCATGAANTCTCCGCCCGGAATGGCGACCATTTCCGGACAGTCTGTGCAATCGCGAAACTTGCGTTCGGNNATGGCNCCACCGGCATCAGCCGCGGNAAAGGCCGCNCCGCGCAGCAAGGTGGANACGCTGGTGAAGCCGGGCGCGGCATTCACGGCGTTTGGCACCTCGGCCATGTCACNGGCGCTACGGGCGGCTGAGCCACGTGCCCCATGAGCCGGCAACTGCGCGCTGNTATTGGTTGGCACGGGCTGNGGCGCCGGGCCGCCATCACAGCCCGCGAAGCAGAAATCNGCACCTGTCAGACCGGAATTGTAAAAGGGTGTCTGCAACCCATTGGTCGACTGGTTTACCCGATCTGCCACNCGCTTGAAGACTTGTTCGGCAATCAGATTCTGCTGGCCAATCGTCTGTGACAGCGCCATCGCAAAGGTCGAGTTCTCGCCCTCGCCATCATAGGCGACATAGCCCGGCGCGGTGGAGTATGAAATCAACAGGCCGCGCGCCGGCTTCACCTCGGCCAGCCCGCCTGCTGCACTGCGCGTTGCGCTTGGCAATGGATTGTCGCGGCAAGCGTCCAGAATGACGAAATTCACCGCATTCCCGGCATGCTCCACATAGCGCAACGCGTCGCCGAGGCGCGGGGCCTGTCGCCAGATGTCCTGCTCCGAACGGGCGTTTGCATCCACTGGCACCAGATAGTTCAGGCCCTGCGACTGAACCCCGTGCCCAGCGTAATAGATCAGACCAACAGAATCGGAGCCGCCCGCCTTGAGACGCGCGCCGTGATCGGCAAAGGCCCGTTCCATCTGGTCTTCCGTGCCATCTATGACCAGGTCTACCGTAAAGCCGACCTTGCCGAGTGTTTCGGCCATCAGGCGTGCATCCCGCGCCGGATTGGGCAGTTGCCAACCGGTCTGCTGATAGCTGGAATTGCCAATCACGAGCGCGTAGCGCGGTGCTTGTTGACTTTCCGCCAATGCGACGGGCGCCAGGATAAGGCATAGAAAGGCTGCAATTACGGTCCGAAGCATTGCGGGCGTCCCCTTCCGCTGGTTGCTCAATGCGTCCCCCGAGCACAGCATTAACTAACCCCAATTCCCGGCACGAGAAAAGGGGGCAAGCCTGCCCTTCAGCTGTGAAGCCTGAATCAGCCGCTTTGCGGGCGGTTTGCTGTTTCGGGGAGCAGCGCGAGAACCTTGGCCTGTCCGACCCAGTCATCGCGCAGGATACGGCCCTTGAAATGTTCCAGCTTGTCATCGACCCACTGGATCTCGTCAGGGCCCCATTCCGAAATCTGCCAGAAATAATAAACGCCGATCTCATTCAGCAATTCAGCCAGCATCGGACCAATACCGTTCACGCGCTCAAGATCGTCTTCCTCCCCAAAGGCCGCTTCGACCAGCAAATTGGCCTGGTCATCCGGGCGCATGGCCTGACGAACAGGGTCCTGGCCGCGAATGATCTCGATCTTGTGGACGGTCGTGGTCGTCTCCGGTTGTGGGGCCGGAGGCGGCGGCGGAGGTGGTGGTGGTGGCGGGGGAGACGCCGGAGTTTCCGTTGTCGTTGTGGTTTGCGTGAATTGCGCCTGGGATAGCGGAACGCGCTGAGAATAATCAATATCTGTGCGCGAATAGGCGGTTTCCTGAAGCGTACGCACCATGTGATGCATCGCCGCCATACCGTACTCGATTGAAGTCAGCCGGTCTTCGACCGCCGCCATATTGAGGCGCGCCTCCATCTTGCGGAGCGAGTTCGTGATTGCCGACATGTCGGGATCCTGAAGCCCGACCACCATCTCCTGCAGCGTGGCCAGACGGCGCTCAAGCGAGGATGTGTCGGATGTGGACTGAATGTCGACGCGCATCGTTGCCAGCGCGGAATCGAGTGTCGCAAGGCGTGCCTGCAGCGGTGACAGGTCCACAGGTCCACGATCCATACTGGCGACATGGGCCTCAAGTGCAGCGAGCTTCGAATGGAGGGCGGCCGTACCGCCTTCCAGATCGGCCAGCTTGTTATGCGTAACGCGGACATGATCCGGCGAAGTCTTCAGGTCGCGTTCGATCTGACGCAAGGTTTCCGTGACCGGGCCGAGATCCACGTCCGGCACAGTGATCTGGCTGATCGCGGTTTCAAGCTTGGCGAGGCGGTCGCGCAGGCTGTCCACATCCGGCACACGCAGCGAGGCAAGAGACGAAGACAGTGTTTGCAGACGGATGGTCATGCTCTCATTGTCAGCCTTGCGCTGGGCATCCAGCCGCTCGGCGAACTCTGCGAGGCGGGCTTCCATCTGGCCAAAATCCCCGCGGATCGGATCAAGATCCGTAACCGGCACATCAAGATTCTCGAGTGCAAGTTCAAGGCGNGCAAGGCCGCTATGGATTGGGCCGAGATCAACTTCAGGAATCTCCGGAAATGCTGGTATCTCAGGCATTTGTGGCATCGCCGGTGGCTCTGTATTGACCAGCACGTTTACACTGTCTTCGATGCGCGACAGCCGGGCTTCCAGACTGTCCAGATCTGTATTCTTCAACTGGCCCACAGCCATGTCGAGATCAGCGAGCCGCGAGATAACCGGGTCAAAGCTTGAGCCGCTATCGGCNAGGCGGGTTTCAATCGCCTCCAAACGCGCATTCACGGGTGAAATGTCTGGCGTCGGAATGTTTCTCAGACGATCACCCAGACTGTTGATATTGGCGTGGAATTCATCCCGCGTGACCGGCGAAGGCATGGCAGAGAGCCGCTCCTCGATCGCGGCGAAGTGTGCCAGCAAATCGTCACGCGTCACGCCGGCACGCAATTCCGACATGGCGCTATTTTCCATCAGCTCTTCATAGGACTCGGTGACGTCCTCGTAGCGATTGCGCATCCACCAATAAACCAGAGCTGCCCCCGCCAGCGCGGCAAGCAGCATGAGCAGCAAGATCTGGATGAGAAGAAACCACATGATGTTTACTTTCAGGCTAGCTGGTGGAATTCATTCCGAGACACGGATNACCCGTATCTCGATGCGTCTGTTCTGGGCGCGACCTGCCGCAGTGGAGTTTGGCGCAACCGGGCTGGCATCGCCATACCCCGTTGCGACTAGTCGGCCAGATGGCACGCCCCGCGCGATCAGTGCATTGCGCACCGCTTCGGCGCGCGCCTGACTGAGCTGACGGTTGGTTTCCGGCAGACCGGTGCTGTCTGTATAGCCAGCGATGCGCAGAGATCCCGGGCATGCGCGCACGGCTTCGGCGACATCATCCAGCAGGCCAGCGCTTGATGCGCCGATCACCGCGCTGGATGACTGGAATTCAATGCGCGCATCGCCCAGCAATTCTTCAAGTGAACTTTCACAGGAGCTGACCGCTTCGCGTGAGATGACATTGATCGCCCCGACCTCCCCTAAGGGGATCGGCTCCAGGGCAAGCTTGCGTGTGGCGGCGGCTTCGGCGCCCGGAAGCTCGCAATCAAGCGAAAACCGGTTCGTGGTAAACGCAGACACACCGCGGTCGCACTTCGACACCGTGTTTAGGCCGCGCATGGCGACTTCCAGGAAACCATCGGCGACAGGCTCATTATTNATCGACAGACTGTCCTGAATGGAAATTACGCGCGGNGGGTCTATTTTCGTGCGAGCGGCTGCGACGACTTCCTGACGAATTTCCGTGTTCGGCATATCGCCATCAAGTGTCAGCACACCATCNGCCACACGAAACGACCAATCCGTATTGGGGCCAACGGCACCTTCACCCAGAAGGCTCCAGTCGAAATTTTCTCGAATGCGCGTGACCGGCCTAGCCGATCCGAACAAGGCTGGTGCGCGCGCTTTCCTCACTGCGTCGACGGCAGCGTCCGCGGCTTCACGGCTGGGAGGACGCCCTTCGAGCGTGATCCACTGGCCAGAGACACGAGACCGGGCCCAGCTGGCATCAGCCTCAACCAGCGCCTGCGACGCGGTCCGCTGGGCGGTTGCCTGCACCACACCAAACGCAAAAGGCCAGATCGCGAACAAAAGGAGGAGCCCCAGAGCGGCCAAAGGAACCACAGCGTAGGGCACAAACGGCAAACGTTCTGCCTCAGCGCGCCGCACCTTGCGCGTGCGCATGAACCGGCCTGCAGTGCTGCTACTGTCGGTCAACCGGCCACCCTCTGTTCACGCGCCAAAAACACCCCTCCCGAAACCGGGTCGTGGGTCAAATATTAAACGAAACAAAGGGCCGCAACAACATTCCGATCCCGAAATGAAACGTTGCTGGAGACAATATTGCTGTCAATTACTGCAAAAACTCAGCTGTCGCGCGATTTGTATTCAGGCCGGTCAACTGACACGCGAACGGCGGACTTACTTGCCCATATCGTCGGGAATCGTCTGATCCATGGTTTCTGCCGGATGGCAGCAGGACGGACCGCTGACAATTCGCGCTGGAACGCCTGCCACAGTGCACTTCGCTGGCACGTCTTTCAGCACCACACTCCCCGCTGCGACCTTGGCCTCGTCACCGATATGGATGTTGCCAAGAACCTTCGCCCCAACGGACAGAAGTACGCCCTTGCCGATCTTCGGATGGCGGTCACCCACTTCCTTGCCGGTTCCGCCGAGCGTGACACCGTGCAGCAATGAACACCCGTCGCCAACAATCGCCGTTTCACCAATCGTGATGCCCGACGCATGGTCCAGCATGACAGCCGTCCCTATGCGGGCGGCTGGGTGGATGTCCACGCCGAACAATTCAGAAGCGCGGCTCTGGAAATGGAAGGACAGCGTTTCACGCCCTTCACGCCAGAGCGAATGAGCAACGCGATAGGTCTGAAGGGCAAGGAAACCCTTGAAGTACAGGAAAGGCTGCAACATGCCGCGGCAGGCAGGGTCGCGCTCAAGGACCGCTTGCAGGTCGTCTTCAGCGGCCTCGACCAATGCATGGTTGGAATCATAGGTATCGCTGAGAATCTGGCGCACCTGCTGTGTGCTCATGACCGGGCTTTTCAGCTTTTCAGCGAGATGGAAGGAAAGCGCCTGACACAGGGTTGAGTGCGCCAGGATGGCAGAGTTCAGATAGCTCGCCAGAGCAGGCTCGTCAGCAGCCGCAGCGCGGGCTTCGAAGCGAAGGCGATTCCAGGCTGGTGCGGGTGCACCGATATCCGGATTGTCTGGCATATCTCTTCCTTCCAATGCCTGTCTTTCCGACATGGGCCACTTTTGCCCAAGTGCAAGTCTTTGACCTGCCCTATTCGGCGGGTATTTCCTGACGGTTAAAGATCCGGCGAAACGTTTTTTGCACAGGTTTCATGGTCGTGATGCGGAATACGGCCGGCGTGAAATACAGCGCCAGAAGCGCGGATCCACTGACCCCGCCGGAGATTCCCGCTGCCAGAGGCATCCAGAAGGAATCCCCCGTCAGCAGGATCGGCACAAAGCCCCCCATTGTCGTCAATGTCGTCGCCACAATATGGCGCGTCGCATCCACGACAACTTCACGTTGGGCAATCACGTCATCCGCCATTGCAGCCGGATTCGCCCTGAGCAACGACAGAACGACGATAGAGCCGTTGATCGCAATGCCGAACAGGCCAAGGCCGCCGATGATGGCATTGAAGCCGAATGGCAGATTGAATAACCACACCCCAAAGAAGGCATAGCCAAGCGAGAGAAATCCTGACGCCAGCACCAGCAGCATCATGCGGAACGAATTGAACACCAGCATGATCGCCCCGGCCATCACCATGACAAGTGGGACACCGACGGCGGCGAGATTTCCAACAGCGTCGCTGGAATTCTCTGCTTCGCCCCCAATCACGACCTCATATCCAGCGGGAACATGAAACCCGGTTTCCTCAAACCGCGCCTGATAGTCCGCAAGCACAGGTGCTGGCAGTGTGTATGGATCCAGATAGGCGAGAATCTGGTTCATGCGCTGGCCATTGCGGCGCGTGATCACCGCGGTTTCGGGCACAAGCGTCACCTCGCCCAGGGCAGAAATCGGCGTACCAGAACCAGTGCCGACTGTGGCTGATCGCAAGTCCGTCATCCCAGACCTGCGCGACATTGGCGCAATCACTTTTACCGGCAACTCTTCAGTCCCCTCCAGCACAGAGCCAGCCCGCACGCCTTCGAGTTCCGCGCTCAGGTCTGCGGCGATATCGGTCAGGCGTTCACCAGCGAGAGCCGATGCGGCTTCGTCAGCCTGCAGGCGCATCGTGGGCGCGCCCAATTCCAATGACGCGACCGTGTAGGTGATACCGGGTGTTTGTCCGAGAACGTTGCGAATTTCGTCGCCAATCATGTCCAGCGTATCAAAATCATTCCCCATGACGCGCAACTCGATCGGTGCGTCAGCGGGCGGGCCCTGCTCGAATGGCAGCGCCAGGAAGCGCGCGCTTGGAAACTCCTCCCGCACCATGCGCTGGACTTCGCCGACTATCTCATGCGTGCGCTCATTTGAATCGAGCTGCACCCAACCTGTCGCAAAGCCTTCAACGCCTTCCGTATTGTTGAGAACATTATAGTAGACACGCGGCGAAGGCTGGCCGAGCACCCAGGTTACATCTTCAACACCCTCAATGGCACTGATCATGTCGGTGGCGCGATGAACCACATCGACGGTGTCATGAATGTCTGCCTCGGCCGACAATTGGAACGTCACCTGAAACTGGTCGCGCTCCGTTTGCGGAAAGAATTGGGATGGCAACTGCCCGACGAGCCAGAAACCGAATATGGCCGGGGCCACACCAATCGCGATGCCCAGCAACGGGAAGCGCAAAATGGCCTCGATGGAGGCGCGGTAGCCATCCGAAATATAGTCATTCATCACGCCATCCCGCCACCAGCGGCGCGGGCGTTTTGCGTGGCCAGTCTCCCAGCCGCGCTTGCGGTCGAACCAGCCGGCCATCGCCGGGATCACGGTAATGGAGATGAGGAAAGATGCGGAGATCGCGAACACAACCGACAGGCCGATCATGCCAACAAACTCGCCTGCGCCGCCCGGCAACAGGGCGATGGGCGCAAAGGCAAGCGCTGTGGTCAATGTCGACGCTGCAAGCGGTGCGGCAAGGTGACCCAGACTTTCCCGAATAGCCTCGAAACGGTTCTTGCCCTTGGCGCGCAATTGGTCGAACTCGTCGACCACAACGATGGCGTTATCGATCAACAAGCCAAGTGAGATGACGAGCCCCGTCACAGACATCTGGTGGAGCGGGTGGCCGAAAACGCTGAACAGGATCAGTACCAGGCTGACCGTAAGCGGAATGGCCATGCCAACAACGATGGCGGACCGCCACCCCATCGTCACGAACAGGACGAGCACAACGATAAAGGCCGAGAACAACAGGCTTTGCGCCAGGCCGTTCAGGCGATCATTTGTGTAGAGACTCTGATCAAATACAGTCTCTACTTTCAGCCCCGGTGGCGCTGACGCCGCGAATTCATCGGCGATAGCGCGGGCGCTTTCTGCCCATTTGTCCACGCGCTGTCCAGGCGAGATATAAACGCCGACTAGCACAGTCCGAAGATTGTTTTCATAGGCCTGCTTGGTGGACGGATCAGCATACCCCTTCTCCACCCGTGCGACATCCGCCACGCGGACGGCCGAGCCGTCAGGCCGCTGCAGAAGCGGCACCTGGCGCACGCGCGAGATGCCATCAAACTCACCGCCGACCTCGAGGCCGATTGTGCCACCCTGCCCGCGTAGGCGACCAGCTGGTGTTTTGCTATCGGCCGACGCGATAAGGCCCGCGGCCTCACGGAAAGACAGCCCCGCTGCCGACAATGCCTGCGGATCGACGACCACACGAACTTCTTCTTCTGGCAAACCGTAGGTTTCCGTTTCCTCGGTGCCGCCAAGGCGTTGGAATTTGTCTTCGAGGTCCAGTACAAGGCGGCGCATGACAGTAAGGGGAGGCTCTCCCTCGCCTGTCCAGGTCAGACCGACGACCAACGTCGCAGCGCCCACATACAGTCTTTCAACCTCAGGCGATCCGACGCCAGATGGGAATTGGGCCTGCGCCTCTTCCACTTGCCCCCGGATCAGCGTCCAGGTGTCATCGACCTCGCCTTCAGTCAGGTCTTCCCGGATCTCGATCCGCACCTGTGAAAAACCCGCGCGGCTGGTGGATGTCACGTCTTCAATCTCGGCCAACTCCATGAGAGCCGCTTCGACAGGTTCCGTGACGAGCGCCTCAACCCGTTCAGCGTCCGCGCCGGGATATGGCGTCAGCACAAAGCCATAGCGCTCGATCAGGGTCGGGTCTTCCTGACGCCCCAGCGTCAGCATCGCGCCAAGCCCACCGATCAGGACAACCAGGATCGCGAGTATGGCAAGGCGCGGCAGTTTGAAGAAAAGCGTCGACATGAGACTTAGCCACCATTCACGGCAGCAGCACGGTGCACGTCGCGCGGCTCAACCGGCAAGCCCGGCACGATGCGCTGCAAGCCATCGGTTATGACTCGCTCGCCCGCTTCGACAGCGCCACGAACAAAGGCGCGATCACCATCCGTATGCACCATTTCTACCGGACGGGTGGCGACCTTCCAGCCCGACCCGCTCGGCTCCGCTACATAGATCGACCATAGTCCGCGCGACGCGGTAGACAAAGATTTGACCGGCACCCAGAAGCCCGGCTCATCAATGTCTCTCTGCATCGTCAGGCGCACAACAGTTCCTGACGCAACCTGCCCCTTGTTCTCGATTTCAAAAACGGCTGCGACAGTGCGCTGCGCCGGATCGATCACGCCGGTGACACTGCGCAAAATGGCCTCGACTGTTCCAACATCGGTCTTGAGATCATAGGTCTCTCCAGGTGTCAGGCGGGCGGCGCTGTTGGCAGGCAGTCCGATGCGAGCTTCCAGATGCCCCGCCTCGACCAGGTCCAGCACAGGCTGGCCAGCGCCGGCGATGGTACCCTCGTCCGCCATGCGGGAAGTCACCACGCCATCGAAAGGTGCTGTGATGCGAGACAGATCTATCTGCACGCGGTAAATGTCTGCCTGCGCCTTGGCTGCTTCAACACGNGCGAGCGCCGTATCTGCCTGCGCCTCAGCTTCNTCCACCGCTTGCTGGGAAACATGCCCCTGCATCTTCAGTTTGCGTTGGCGCTCGACCGTACTCATGGCAAGCGAATGCGCCGCGCGCGCCTCTTCGACCACGGCATTTGCCGAAACCAGTTGCGCACGCAGGCCGCGCGTATCCAAACTGGCNAGGATGCTGCCGCGCTGGACACGGTCGCCAACATCCACNGCAATCGATTCAATCCGACCACCNGTCGAGAAGCCAAGCGCGCTGTTNCGTCTGGCTTCGGCNAGACCGGAATAGGCCTCGTTCAATGTGAAGGCCGTGACCAATTCGACCGGCGCGACCTGAACGGTCATCGGTNTAGGAGCAGCCNTGGCAATCTTCGGCCCTTCTTCGCTNCGCAGGCGCGTCGCCGCGAGCACAAGACCGACGCAGACCACCACCAGGATCAGCATGAAGATCAGCCCCTTGATGGCTGTCGGTCGCTTGTCGCGCGACACATCTCCGATATGCGGGTTTGTCTCTGTCATGATGCTTGTCCTGAGAGGTCGCCGTTTTCACTCGCGACTGCGGGTTTCAGCAGGCTGCGGATCTGCAGGCTTGCGTGGAATTCTATGAAATCAGTTGCCGACATGGGCGTTTCGTCCGGCACGAGTTGATGGAACTTTGGAACGTGGATCAATAATTGCGCAAGTCCATGCGACCCGGCCCAAAGAGACTTCGCCGCGATGACCGGGTGCAGCGCCGGGTCGAACACGCCAAGTTCCTGCCCTTCGCGCACCATGCTGATCAGCACACCGAAAGCCTGCCCTTTCTGCGACGCCACAAACCCGTCCCACGACAGAATTCCGGCACCATTTTCAGGCAGATCATTCTGAATGCTGGAAAATGCGGCCGCATAGTGGAAAGGGCGTGTCACCGCGGTTTCGACATATGTTGCGACACACGCTTTTGCACGCTCGAGAAACGGACGGTCNGCGCTGGAACTGTTGTCGACCTTTTCCAGGAGCCGCTCGAAGAACGCNTCCTTCAACTCATCAATGAGTTCTTCCTTGGACCCGAAATATTTGTAGATCGCAGAGGGCGAATAATCGATNTCGTCCGCCAAACGGCGGATCGACAAACCTTCCTCCCCCTCCTTGGCAAACACGCGCTCGGCGGCNGAGATGATGGACTCCCGCACGCGCGACCGNCGACGGTCGGCTGGNGTCTCTTCNGGGGCGTCATCTGTCTGCATTTGACCCAATCTTCGTGCAAAGNGTTCAGAAAGTGAACACTGTTCACTCTTGTACGCTTTTCGGGGCCCAAGCTCAAGACGGCAATTGTTAACAGGCGGCTTTAAGTGGGCCTCACGCGAGCCTATGTTGCCGCCATGACAAAGCGATTCCCCCCCGCCCCCGCCATCGGAACCCCAATGCTGGCAACACGCCCAAGCGCGGAGGCGCGGCAATTGCTGGCCCGGCGACGTTCGGCGGGAAANCATTTCATCTCCGAACCCGGCCCAACGCCAGACGCGCTGGANGAGTTGCTGGAGATCGCCGCTCGCGTACCGGATCACCGCAAGCTGACGCCCTGGCGTTTCATCGTGTTCGAAGGCGACGCGCGGGCCGACTTTGGCCAGGAACTGGCGCGCATTCGGGGCGAGACCCTGGAAGATGCAGAGTCACAGGATTTGATGGAGGCCGCAGGTCTGTTCCTGCGCGCGCCAACCGTGGTGGCCGTCATTTCCTCACCAAAGGAAGATGGGCGTACCCCAATTTGGGAACAGGAATTGTCCGCTGGGGCCGTGTGCTACAATTTGCTGCTCGCCGCCAATGCCAGCGGCTGGGCGGGCGCCTGGCTCAGCGAATGGCCAGCCTTNGACNAGCAGGTCGCCGAANCACTCGGCCTCACTGGNAAAGAGCGCGTCGCCGGGTTTATCTATCTCGGCACATCAAAGATCGACCCACCCGAACGTGGACGCGCCTGCATGGCGGATATCGTCACGCGCTGGTCGCGCTAGCCCCGACCGCGATAAGAAGCGACGCCGGTGTCGGGCACATAGAGCCCGGCTGGCACCTCGCCGGACTGCCAGAACACATCAATCGGAATGCCGCCGCGCGGATACCAGTATCCGGATATGCGCAGCCACTTCGCCTCGGTGAAGTCAAAAATCTTCTTGCCGATAGACACCGTGCATTCCTCGTGAAACGCGCCGTGATTGCGGAAGCTGGTCAGGTAGAGCTTGAGGCTCTTGGATTCGACCAGCCAATCACCCGGCGCGTAGTCGATGACAAGGTGCGCGAAATCGGGCTGGCCCGTCACCGGACACAGGGACGTGAATTCCGGCGCAACAAAGCGCGTGAGATAGAGCGTGTCGGCATGCGGATTTGCCACCCGCTCGAGCTCTGCTGTCTCGGGGCTTTGCGGTTGGTCGGTTTGCTGGCCGAGTTGGCCCAGCCCCTGATAGATCGGATTGTCAGCCATATTAAAGGATCGCCGGTACGGGAATGAGATTGAAGGTCAGCCCCATATAGAGCGCATATGCGAAAAGGAGAACCGCTCCCTCCCAGCGCGCAACCAGCTTGCCGGAAATCGCAAAGACCACCATCAGCGCGACAGACAGAAGCAGAGCTGCAATATCGCCAACACTGATCAGGCTGTGGCTGAAGCCGGACGACATCGCATCTGCCGTTACGTCGCCGGTCGGTACGCCGCG
>NZ_NHCK01000090.1:0-11348 GCF_002172815.1 Hyphomonas sp. TMED31
GGCGGTAACGCTCCATTCCGTAGCCATCTACAAATCATCAGGCGGAGCGCCACGGCGCCCGCCGCGCTGTCGGTTCCGTGAGGGGCCGGGAACACGAGATACCCGGATGGCGTGCGCCAGTCCGGCTTTGGGCGCTGAGAGGAGACTTCATCATGCCCCGACGCAAAGCCCGCCACCGCAACACGTTCCGCGTGAAATTCCAGCGCACCTATCACTTGCAGAGTTTTCGCACCGTGGTGAAATATTTGCGGCGCATCACGAAGAACTATCCCTATCTGCACGCGGACGTCGACACGTTCGAGGAAGACCCGCTCAACAATCTCTACACGCCGCTAAGTGTCATGCAGTCTCTGCATCCGGATCTTCTGGCCGAGGCGTATGCAGAAGACATGCGCAGGCTGGAGGCGATGGCGGAGGAACTCAGGGCGAAGATGACCGACGAAGAAAAAGATAGAATGCACCAGAGCCTCCATGACGCGCATGAGCCTCTGAATAGCCAGACACAAGATGACTGGCCTCAGGCCCCTGAACCCAGTCCAGAAAATTCCGGCGAAGCACCCCCTCGCCCCCGCGTCCTTTACCTGTAATCACCAGAACGCAGCGCGCGCCTTCGGCCCGACTGCGTTTCAGGAATGTGTGCAGCATCGCTTCGGCTGAAGCCTGAGTATGGCCGTGCAGGTCAATCTTGCCTGCCAGCTCCAGTCGGCCGCGGCGTACGCGCTTTTCACCCTTTCGGTCAGCCGCGCGGGCGGACTGCTTGGGCGTTTCGGTCGCCCGGCCCGCCGCAGCAATCAGGCCGCTGGCGGATGATTTTCGCGGTCGGTTCGGGGATACCGGCTCACCCGCCTCCAGAGCACGCTCAAAATCTTCCAGACTGTCCTGCGCCGGTCCGATCGGCTTGATCGTTTTCGCCACACGCGCCCAGGCACGGGATTCTTCCGGGGTCAGGCCGCGTTTCGTCATGGCCGCTATCTAGGGCGACCCGGCCTGGAACCCAAGCGCCGCGATGTCAGTCTGCTCAAGCCGCTCGGCCACGCCTTTTGGCAGGAATACCCAAAGCCGCCCCGGCGCATTCATTGTGCCCGCGCGCTCGCCAGCCTCAACGCCAGTGCCGAAATAGAGGTCCCCGCGCACCGCGCCCTTGATCGCGCCGCCCGTATCCTGCGCGATCAGCATGCCGGCCCAGTCTCCGCCAAGTCCGGGCGCTGTGGTCTGCACATACATCGGCACACCCAGCGGNTGAATGTCNGTATCGACCGCCATTGAGGATAGCGGCGTCAGCGGGACACCCTGGGCCCCTTCCGGACCNAGGTTCGGGTCCCCTTCCGGCAGGGCNCGGAAGAACACAAAGCGCGGGTTNTGGTTCATCGCCAGCCGCGTCTCGATTGGCCCGGCCCGGTCCATCCAGGCGCGGATGCCCTGCATGCTGGCTTCGCCCGGAGTGATCCGGCCCGTTTCCATCAGCCAGTTGGCGGTGGATTTGAACGGATGGCCATTATGCGCNGCATANGCCGCGCGCACAGTGCGCCCGTCCGGGAATCTCAGCCGGCCAGATCCCTGAATCTGCAGGAAGAACACATCTGCGGGGTGNGCATAGGCAATNGCCGATACGCCATTGGTCGTGATGTCCGCGCGCGCCGGATAGGGCCGNGTCCCGCCATTGCGCAGGCGCTGTTTCGGGCTTGCGCCATTCGGCACAAGGTCNGNNGGCANNGCTGGCACGGGCTCTGTGAACGGCGGCGTGGGCGTGTAGCGCGCTTCATACAGCGGCTCGAAATAGCCGGTGAAGCGGCTCTTGCCCGCCGGATCAATGATCTCGACCGGCGTGAAAAGGGATTCCAGGATCTGCCGGGCGCTTTCATCGTCCACGGCATCGTCCACCAGATTGCAGGCGGGCAGCCATTCAGCGACATATCCTGCCCACGGCGCAACACTGGCGAGATAATCACCGGCGGAACGGTCCTTCAGCTTGACGCAAGACCGCTTGAAGGCGCTGAGCGGCAATTCAATTGGGGCCGTCTCCCAATTCGGCAGCTCCCTGAAGCTGGCTGGGCGTTCAATGGCAGCAGGTGGCAGGGGCGCCTGTTCAACCGGACGGGTCGGTGCCGGTCGCGGTGCAGGGGCGGGTGGCGGCGCAGACTGGCACGCGGCCAGAACACACGCGCTGGCAAGCAGGAGGAAACGTCGAAACATGACGCCGTTTATGGAATGGAATGACGGGCAGTGTCACGCCCCTGATAGGCGCTTTGTTGTGGGAGAGGTCCTATTTGGCCTCTTCCACATCATCCAGGATCCAGTTCGGATCGTTTGCGGTCACATTCCGCATATAGGCCCAGAGCTCTTTGGCGGTGCGGGTGACTTCGCCATCACCCAGTTCAGCCTCATAGCGCACCCAGATGCGGGCCATGTCACCATCCATTTCGGCGCTTTCGATCTCTGCGCGCTTGATACGCAGCAATTCGAAGGCAGAAGCGCCGGTGACGTCCCGTTCTGCGATCGCCTGATCCCACGCTTCATACACATCATCGTCCAGCAAAGGCCGCAACGTGTCGCGGTCGCCTTCCGCAAAGGCGGTCACGATCATCGAATAGGCTGCCTTGGCCCCCCGCATGAAGGTCGGGACGTTGAAACTGTTGTCGGCATTGTAAATGTCTTCGAGCCCACCTGCAGCGGGGCCGGTAAAGATCGGACGATCATTCTCCCTGCTGGACTGAGGCAGTTCATGCACGTTGCTATCCGCCGGACGCGGCTTGGCGCTAGGCTCAGTACGTTGCACAGGAGAATTGTCCTCACCCCGACCCAGCACCGTGTAGAGACGGAACAGGACAAACAGGGCAATGGCTGCAAGAATGACAACCTCGATCACAGGATCAAACATGTACGCGCAAAGACCTCCAACGCATTGAGTAGTAACATAGATAGAGCGAACCAACGCATCATGCCAGTGATACGTTGCGCGTTAACGGGCCGCATGCTAGGCGCGCGGCTTGAGTTTCAGGGAGTATAAGCATGACAGATGCCAGCGCACCGCAAAACCCTCAACCACAGGGCAACCCGCCTCAAGGGCCAGCCATGCGCGTCCTCGGTCAATACATCAAGGACCTGTCTTTCGAAAATCCAGGCGTTGGCCCGGTCCAGTCCCAGCCAAACATTGATCTTGGAATTGATGTCGGCGCGACCCCTCACGCGGACGGAAACGGCCTCTACGAAGTGTCGTTGAAACTCTCTGCCAANGCNACCGCNGAACAGTCTGTCCTGTTCATCTGCGAGCTTGATTATGCCGGTCTGTTCCAGATCCAGAATGCGCAGCAGGGCCAGATGGAGCCAATGCTGCTGATCGAATGCCCGCGCCTTCTCTTCCCGTTCGCGCGCCGCATCATCGCTGAAATCACGCGCGAAGGCGGCTTCCCGCCCCTGCTGATTGATCCGGTCGATTTTGTTCAACTGTACCAGTCGCAATACCAGCGCGCAGCAGCGNCCGGCGGAAANGCACCTGCCGCTCCGGCCGCNCCGAACGGCGAAACTGGCCAGGCCTGAACCTGATNAGCTGACTTTTTTCCAGATTGCGTCTTCNCCCAGGCTTTCAATGAAAGCTGCATGGGCGGCGCGTTCTTCATCCGTCACGAGCGACGGAAGGGGTTCTGGCCGCTGTCGCGCTGACCGCGTGCGTTGTGACCGNTTGCTCTCTTCTTCNGATTCGAACGAGAAAGAATGGGCCCGGCCACCAAGCAGTTCGAGATAGACGGCCGCAAGCAGCTGACTATCCAGCAAAGCGCCGTGGAATGTCCGGCTTTCAAGTGAGATATCGAAGCGGCGACACAAGGCATCCAGATTGGCAGGCGCGCCGGGGTACTTCTTTCGCGCCATCATGGCAGTATCGATCCAGCGATCGTCTGGAATCGGCGCCCGGCCGCATTTCTCCAGCTCCATGTTCAGGAAGTTCCGGTCAAACCCCGCATTATGGGCAACCAGAATGGCGTCGCCGACGAACTCGAGGAACGCATCAACAACGGCAGGGTCTTCAAAAAACGGCGCGTCCTTCAGATGATCATCCGTTATGCCAGTAATCCGGATTGTGTCTTCAGAGACGGATCTCTTGGGGTTGATAAAGGTCTGGAATGTCCGACCGGTAGGGATGTGGTTTATCATCTCCACTGCGCCGAGTTCGATCACCCGGTCTCCTTCCAGATGATGAAGGCCCGTGGTCTCGGTATCGAATGCAATCTCGCGGATGTCTTCGCTCATGAATTTGCCTCTTCAACCTTTCGCCCCATCAACGCGACAATCGCGCGGACGCAATCCGCAGCATACTCGAATCCATGCGCGGTAGAGATTACAAAGTCAGCCCTCGCCCGCTTTTCTGCATCCGGCATCTGCCGACCAAGGATGGAGGTAAAGGTGTCTTCGTCCATGCCCGGACGCGAGAGAACCCGTTCGCGCTGGACTTCAGCAGGCGCAGTAACCACCGCAACATAGTCGCAATAGGCATAACCACCCGCTTCATAAAGCAAGGGAATGTCCAGGACCACAAAGGGTGCGCCCTCATCGCGGGCCTGGTCTCGAAAGTGCTTCTGGGCATCGCCGGCAAGTGGATGCACGATACCTTCCAGCCTTCGCATGGCGTCTGCATCATCCAGCACACGTTCCCGAAGGGCCATACGGTCAATCGCTCCGTCAACCGTTACCCCCGGAAAGGCGGCCTCGACCGGTTCTACTGCGGCGCCGCCCTTTGCATAAAGTGCGTGTACCGCGGCGTCCGCGTCATAAACCGGAACGCCTTCATCCCGGAACAATCCTGCGGTCGCAGATTTTCCCATGCCTATGGAGCCTGTCAGACCAAGGATGATCATTCGGTTGCCTCCACCAGCTTCCGGCACCGGGCTAATGAAGAGTCCATATCCGGCAGAATACCGAACCACATTTCAAAACTGAAAGCCGCCTGCGCAACCAGCATGCTCAACCCATCCAGCGTTTTCCAGCCCGAATCTTCCGCTTTGCCCAGCATCGCTTTTGCCGGCTTGCCGTAGGAAATATCATAGAAGGTCCGCATCTTTCCTTCAGGAAGTTCAAGCGATTGCCCGGTCTGGCCCAGGCTGAGCGTGTTCACAACAACATCCGCCTTCGCCATTTCGGCGTCAGCATGATCAAGGCTTCTGATATCCGCCTCAATGTTCAAATGCTTTACCAGTTCTTCCGCACGGGACTCAGTCCGATTACAGATCGTCAGCGTGGCCCGCATATCAGACAGTGCCAGTGCCACCGCGCGCGCGGCGCCCCCTGCTCCGAGCAGACAGACATTCTGACCCGCAATTTCAATGGAGGCTCGATTGAGCGCTTCGGTAAATCCCGGCGCATCCGTATTCTCTGCCAGCCAGCCGCCCGTTTTCAAACGGATCAGGGTATTTGCCGCGCCAATTCGCCGGGCAACATCACTCGTTCCTTCAGCGAGCTCTATTGCATCTTCCTTGTGGGGAGAGGTGACATTCAAGCCAAGAGCCTTGCGATCCTCAAGCGTCTCAAGACCTTCAGCAAAGGCCCCCTTCGGAATGTGCATGGCTTCATAGCTTGCATCAATTCCGTGCTCGCGGATCCACGCATTGTGAATGACAGGAGACAGGGAATGACTGATCGGATCGCCGACAACACCATAAAGTTTCGTCATGACATCAACACTCCGCGTGTGCGCAGATAATCCAGCAATGGCAAAAGTGGCAGACCGAGAATGGTGAAATAATCTCCGTCTATCCGCGTAAACANTTGCGCGCCAAGCCCCTCAAGCTGATAGGCTCCGACAGTAGACAGCAAAGGATCACCAATCGTGTCGACATANGTGTCGATNAACTCATCGCTCAGCTTGCGGACTGTCAATTTCGGNCGNGCGAGATNACGCCAGACAGGCTTGCCATTCTCGCTGATGACAATCGCGGTTTCCAGAATATGCGACTTACCCGAAAGTTTCTTCAGATGATTGCGAGCATCATCCAAATCGATAGGCTTGTCGAAGGGCTCACCGTCCAATGACAGCATCTGGTCGCACCCGATGACAAGTCCNTGCTCNCGCATGGAGATNTTCACNGATTTNAGNTCNGCGAGTTGCATTGCCTGGTCGCGAACTTTCATGTCGCTTGCCCGAAAGGAGGTCTTGGCGGCATCTTCATCGACATTCGGCTTGATCGTTTCAGCCTCTACGCCAGCCGCAGCCAGCACGGCACGGCGACTCTGGCTGCCAGAGGCCAGGACTATGCGATGGCTCATGATTGTGCGTTCCGCTCATTCAACAGGTTCAGAATGGCCGCAGCGGTTTCCTCAACAGACCGACGCGACACATCAATCGTTTTCCACCTGTTGCGTTGGAACAAACGGTTCGCCTGAGTCACTTCATCCCGCACGGCGGCTTCGTCCGCATATATTGTGTGCTCATCTTCCTGAAGTGAGATTAGTCTTTGTCGCCTGATCTGCACAAGTCGCTCGGCACTGATTTTCAATCCCACGATCAAAGGTCCTCTCGGGCCGAGTTCTTCCACAAAGGCAGGAAGCGGCACGCCGGGCACCAGGGGAATGTTGCCGGCTTTTACCTTGCGGTTTGCCAGGTAAACGCTGGTGGGCGTTTTCGACGTTCGACTGACGCCGAGCAAGATCACGTCGGCATTGCGAAGACCATCGACATTCTGGCCATCATCGTGCGCCAGCGTGAAATTGATGGCTTCCATCCGGTCGAAATAATCATCGTCCAGCGCATGCTGCCCTGCAACGACCCGGTTTGCGGAGACGCCCAGATGCCGGCCCAGCATGGCAACAGAGGCATCCAGAACCGGAAGTGTGGACACGCCGCGCTCTCGGCAGAAGGCTTCCAGCTTGGATCGGAGGTTTTCATCGGAGATCGTGTACCAGACGACTCCCGGCGCCGCTTCAATCTCTCGCATTACGCGCTCAAGCTGACGCTCGGATCGGACGAGATAATAATTGTGCTCCAGCGGTTGGACATTCTGGAACTGCGCGCAAGCAGCGCGCTGGATGGCATTCAACGTTTCNCCNGTACTGTCNGANACCANGTGNACATTGAAGTANATGCTNAGGCGGGCGNGTGGCTTGTTCATGNCNNCTNTNTTGCCGAGGTTNGCNNAACACACAAGACCTGTGANTCCTCTGTGGATANNNNATCTTCCCCAAANGGATTCACAATCGAGTCACAGGCCNGCGAATTCGACTCCGNNAGAATCCCCTTTCGTTCGCNCCTGTGACTCCANCNGGGGTGTTAACCNNNCGTTAACCNCGGTNNNATCGACAGTTAACGAAACCTTACCGGGGTGCGACACCCTGTGACTCGCCTGTGGATTTAGCTGGACAATTCCTGTGTGTGGCCTTTCTCCACGAATTACACGGTCTAATAGTTATAAGCGCCCTGTCGGGCTTTGTTTTGATTTTGGGATGGAAGGGGCCTGAGGCATGAGCGCCAAGCCTAAGCTGATTCAGGTACTTGAGGGACAGACGGTCCCAACGCCTCCGGTATGGATGATGAGACAAGCGGGACGCCACCTTCCCGAATATCTCGAGTTGAGAGCGCGAGCGAAGAATTTCCTCGATTTCTGCTACACGCCGTCGATGGCGGCTGAAGCCACACTCCAGCCCATACGTCGATACGGTATGGACGGAGCCATCCTGTTCGCAGACATCCTGTTGATCCTTGATACAATGGGTCTCGGCGTGAAGTTCGAGAAAGGTATTGGCCCAATTGTTCAGCAGATCGAGTCAGCGAATGATCTGGACAAAGTGCCCCCCCANCAAGCTGCTGACCGTTTGTCGCCAGTTTACGAAACAGTTTCGCGAGTGAAGAGCTCACTTCCGGATGGGACTGCGCTGATCGGGTTTGCCGGGTCTCCCTGGACCGTCGGGCTGTACGCGATCGAAGGCCGTGGCAAGACGGATAAATCCCTCGCTTGGCGCTGGGCGCACGGGAAGCCAGACGAACTTGCGGCTGTACTGGAGCGGATCAGTGAAGCGACGGCGCATTATTTGGCGGCTCAGGTAGAGGCTGGAGCGGATGCTCTCATGCTGTTCGACAGCTGGGCCGAAGGGCTTCCAGACAATATCTTCCNGGAAGTNATTATCGCGCCCACANAAAAACTTGTCGCCCGTCTTCGNAAGATGGGCATTGATGTTCCGATCATCGGCTTTCCGCGCGGCGCCGCGGCGANGCTNCCGGAATATGTGGAGACAACTGGCGTGACTGCGGTTGGTCTCGATACGGCAGCAGTGCCATCATTCGTGAACAATGCCTTGCCTGAAGGCTTTCCGGTTCAAGGACATCTTGACCCACTTTTGCTGATTGAAGGCGGTGAGAGACTCGACGCCCGCGTTCGGGAACTTATCTCTGCCTACGAAGGTCGGCCGCATATTTTCAATCTTGGTCATGGCATCCGGCCGGAGACACCTATCGCGCATGTAGAACGCGTGTTGGAAATTATTCGGNAGGGTTAGGTAAATGGGCCGCAAGATCGCGATTGTGCTGTTTAATCTGGGCGGACCGGATTCTGACAAGACGGTACGGCCATTCCTTAAAAACCTGTTCCGCGATCCGGCTATCATCGGAGCGCCCCTGCCCGTTCGATGGTTCCTTGCGCGACTCATTTCGACAACACGCGCACCGTCTGTCATCAAGAATTACGCGATGATGGACGCGGGCGGTGGATCCCCCCTTCTTCCTGAAACGGAGAAGCAGGCTGAAGCCCTGACGACATCTTTGCAGAAAGCTCTGCCAGATGATCAGGTTCGTTGCTTCATTGGNATGAGATACTGGCACCCTTTTACGGAAGAAGCCGCGGAGCAGGTGAAAGCCTGGGGTGCGGATGAAGTCATCCTTTTGCCCCTCTATCCGCAATTTTCGACGACGACGACTGGTTCATCGCTCACGGCCTGGANCAGGGCATACAAGGGGCCCGCGAAGACGATTTGTTGCTATCCCTTCGCTGAAGGGCTTATTTCCGCGCATGTCGATCGCATCATGCAGGCCCATAAGGCTGCAGGAGAGCCTGACAATGTCCGGCTTCTCCTGTCCGCGCACGGTCTGCCCGAGAAGATTGTGAAGGATGGCGATCCATATCAGTGGCAGTGCGAGACAATGGGCGAGATGGTCGCCGCCCGTGTACCCGCCGATTGGGAAGTGGTTCCCTGCTACCAATCNCGCGTTGGGCCGCTCAAATGGATNGGGCCTCCTACAGAAGAAGAGATCGAAAAGGCCGCGAAAGATGGGAAGAACATCCTGATTGCGCCGATTGCGTTTGTATCTGAGCATATCGAAACACTGGTTGAACTTGGCGAAGAATACAGGCTCGTAGCCGAAGAGCATGGTGCAGCCAGTTACACGCGCGTTGAAGCCTTGGGCGTGCATGAAGAGTTCNTTTCCATGCTGCGGGATGAAGTCTTGGCGTCTCTCAANAGTGATCAGANGATACGGTCCTGTGCAAATTCTCGGTTGTGTCCCAGCGATTGGAAGAACTGCCCTCACAAGCAGCCGCATCCGAAAGTTGGTCAACGCGTCAACCCATCAAGCAAGGAACTCGCCTGATGGCTTATCTCTGGATAAAAGCTCTACACGTGATTTTCGTAATCGCGCTCATGGGCGGGCTATTGATCTACCCGCGCTACAAAATCCACCAGCTCTCAAGCCAGCCTGGAGAACCNTTGTTCGAGACGATGAAGGATGCATCCAACAAGCTGCGGAAGATTATTCTGAACCCGAGCCTGGTGCTCGTCTGGGTGTTTGGTATCACCATGTTGGTGATGAACCAGGGCCTGCTCAGTCAGCCGTGGATGCATGTAAAATTGCTGCTCGTCCTGATCCTATCCGGAATGCACGGCTATTATATCGGGATCGGCAAGAAGATAGATCGTGGTGTCACCACAGTTACTGCGAAACGGNTGCGCATGCTCAACGAAGTACCTTTCATCTTGATGATNGGTGTTGTCGTCATGGTGATTGTCCGCCCGTTCTAGGCCGGGATTCACCGCAACCCTTGACGTTTCGCGCCTTCTGGCTCCATATGCGCGGAAACCGCGGCGCTCTCCTTGCGCAGGCGAAGAACTCCCAAATGACAAAATCCGGCCTTCGAAATACCTGACGGCGGCCCCTTATCCGGAATTCACTCATGGCATCTTCCATGCTCGACGACATCACCAGCGTGAAACTCAGCGATCTCAAGGCGAAGTCGCCCGAGGAACTGCTTGCCTATGCAGAAGAGCTGGAAATCGAGAACGCTTCGTCCATGCGGACGCAGGACATGTTGTTCGCGATCCTCAAAGAGCTTGCCGACAGTGAAGTAGAAATCACGGGCCAGGGCGTGCTCGAAGTTCTGACNGATGGGTTCGGTTTCCTGCGCTCGCCGGAATCCAACTATCTGCCAGGACCTGACGATATTTATGTCAGCCCGGAAGTTCTGAAGAAGGGCAACATTCGCACCGGCGATACGGTGGAAGGCCCAATCGTCGCGCCGCAAGATAATGAGCGCTACTTCGCGCTGACCGATGTGTCCCGCATCAATTTCGAGGAACCGGACAAGGCCAACAAGAAGGTCCACTTCGACAACCTTACACCGCTNTATCCCGAAGAGCGCTTGCGCATGGAAAGCCAGGATCCGACCCGCAAGGATCGTTCNGGCCGCGTCATCGATATTGTTGCGCCAATTGGTAAGGGCCAGCGCGCCCTGATCGTTGCGCCGCCACGGACGGGTAAGACGGTGCTGCTGCAGAACATCGCGTCTGCCATCGAGGAAAATCATCCGGAATGCTATCTGATCGTNCTTCTGATCGATGAGCGCCCGGAAGAAGTCACCGACATGCGCCGCACCGTGAAGGGCGAAGTCGTTGCGTCAACATTCGACGAGCCGGCAACCCGCCACGTTCAGGTCGCTGAAATGGTGATCGAGAAAGCCAAGCGTCTCGTTGAGCACAAGCGGGACGTTGTTATCCTTCTGGATTCGATCACGCGTCTCGGTCGTGCCTACAACACAACAGTGCCTTCCTCTGGCAAGGTCCTGACCGGTGGTGTCGACGCAAACGCCCTGCAGCGTCCGAAACGTTTCTTCGGTGCCGCGCGGAATGTCGAAAATGGCGGATCGCTGACCATTGTCGCGACCGCACTGATCGATACCGGTAGTCGCATGGATGAAGTCATCTTCGAAGAATTCAAGGGTACGGGTAACTCTGAAGTCGTGCTTGACCGCAAGATTGCCGACAAACGTACCTTCCCTGCTATCGACATCATGAAGTCCGGTACGCGGAAAGAGGAATTGATCACTCCAGCTGACCAATTGTCGAAGATCTACATTCTTCGCCGCATCCTCGGGCCAATG
>NZ_NHCK01000091.1:0-16486 GCF_002172815.1 Hyphomonas sp. TMED31
GGGGCGGCTCCGGTACAAAGGTGATCGAGACGGGATGTGCGTCCAGCGGCGCATCGAACAGCGGTGGATAGGTCTGGCTTACCTTATCCCCTGCGGTAGCTGATGGAAGCGCCGCAACTATGGCAGGACAGCAACACGCTGTACTGTCCATCATGCCATCCATCGGTTCATCAGGCGCGTCGGCTGGGGCGTGCTCCATCATGCCCATGTCGCAATCGGCCGCCATTGCGTGAACCATCTGGCTCGCCTTGGCAGACGGACAGTCCGCTTGCGCGGCGCTGGCCGTGCCAGACACAATCAGCAACAGGCTGAAGCAGAGAAGAGCAATCCTTTGGAGCATTGACCAACTCCTATCATGAAACTGGCCGCGCCCGTCAAATTACAAGGCAGTGACCTATTGCGCCACCCAGCCTCCATCGATCGACAGGTCTGCGCCATTGATCTGGTCGGCGTCAGGCGAGCAAAGGAAGGCGACGAAGCCGCCAATCTGCTCTGCTGTCACGAACTCCTTGGTTGGCTGGGCAGCAAGCAGCACATTTTTCACCACTTCGTCGCGGGTCATGCCGCGTGCCTTCGCAGTGTCGTCAATCTGGCCATCAACCAGCGGCGTATGCACATAGCCGGGACAGACAAGATTGCACCGTACGCCGTGTTCCGCCCCTTCGAGTGCAGTCACCTTGGTCAGGCCGGCGAGGCCATGCTTGGCGGCGACGTAAGCGGCCTTGAACGGAGAGGCGACCTTGGCATGTGCGCTGCCTGTATTGATGATGCGGCCCCAGCCCTTTTCCTTCATCGGCCCGAGCGCAAGGCGCGTAGTGTGAAAAGCCGCTGACAGGTTCAGCGCCATGATCAGATCCCATTTGGCAACGGGGAAATCTTCCAGCGGAGAGACAAATTGCGTCCCGGCATTGTTGACGAGGATGTCCACCCCGCCGAATTCCTTCTTCACATAGTCGAACATGCCTTCGATGGCGTCCGGTTTGGTCAGGTCAGCGCCTGAATAGCCAACCTGTACGCCGTGTTCCGAATGCATCTCTTTCTGAAGAGACGCAATTTCATCGGCGTCGCCGAAGCCGTTGAGCACAATATCGGCCCCGGCCTGCGCGAGCCGCTCGGCGATCGCCTTTCCAATGCCGCTGGTCGAGCCGGTAACGAGGGCGGTTTTCCCCTTGATCATGAATCTGTCTCCTTGAGGCAATGGCATGCTATGGGTAGGGATAAGTATGGCTCAGTTCGGGTCAATGGAAATCAGAGGAAATGGCGAGCGTTTATGGGCGGTGAGACTTTAGCTTTTGTCGAGGCCTTCCCGCGCTTCCTGGTCTGGACGGGGGCGGCCGGCATCATGTTGGTCGCTGCCAGCACGATTTATGTGCTGCTGACGCCCTGGAAGGAGCTGGCGCTTGTAAAGTCCGGAAACGCCGCCGCCGGGTTCGCGCTGGCGGGCGCGATTGTCGGGCTGGCCATTCCCATCGCCTCCTGTTTGGCATCAAGCGTTACATTGGTCGACCTCGCCATCTGGGGCATCGTGTCATTGTTGATCCAGTTGCTGGTCTACCGGCTCGTGGACGTGCTGCTGACCGATATTCCACGTCGGATCGAGGAGGAAGAAGCGGGCGCCGCCGTCGTGCTGGTGTCTGCCAAGCTGGCTTCGGCCCTGATCATTGCAGCGGGTCTTTGGGACCCGGTGCTGCAAAGGTTCTAGGGGAGGGCTGGAGACTTCATGCGTTCGTTCGACTGGGTGATCTATGCGTTGGTTCTGGGCGTTGTCGTCTGGACCCTGTTCTCGCGAGATCCGAAAGCGGACGCGCCGGAGCCTCCGCTTGCCCAGATCGAATCAGAAGGCCCGACGCTGCCGCCGCCCTCTCCGCTGGATGAACAGGTGCTGGTGCAGGTCAGCGAACCGAAAGACGGGATCGGGACAGCTTTCGCCGTAAACACGTCGGGCCAGTGGATCACGGCGCGGCATGTCGTCGATGGATGTAATTCTGTCGGCCTGCTCGTCGCCCCCGGCCAATATGTTCCGGTCGACAGTATTGTCGTGGACCCTGATCACGACCTGGCCTTGCTGACGACAGGTCGTAGCCCGAACCCGGTGAAACTGGATCTGGAATCTCCGCTCCGGATCGGCACCTATGGCTATCATGTCGGCTATCCACAGGGGCGCCCGGGGGAAGTGGCGACCAAGCTGATGTCCCGTTCGAAACTGATCACACGGGGCCGCAGGGAAGGGGCAGAGCCCATTCTCGCCTGGGCCGAGATCGGACGCACACGCGGCCTGACCGGGCCGCTCGGGGGCATCTCCGGTGGGCCGGTGTTTGACGCGAATGGTGCGGTACGGGGCGTTATTGTCGCGGAAAGCCCGCGTCGTGGGCGCATCTATACCGCCGCGCCGACCTCCGTCGATGCCTTCCTGACCAGTCTGAGCATCAACCGCGAAGACGGTCCAACCGAAGTCTTCGCTGAAGAGACCTATGGTCCTGTATCTGATAATGCCCGCCGCCGTTTGCAGGTGGTGAAAGTGGCCTGCCGGGTGACCCCATGACACATTTTGCTTCTCGTCTCATCGCTGGCGCGCGCCAGCTGGGCCCGCTTTGCGTGGGCATTGACCCGCATCCCGGGCGTATCCCTGCCCTGTTTGGCGGCGACGCACCAGACGGGCTGGCGGCTTGGGGCGAAGCCGTGGTCGCCGCAGCAGCTGGCCGCGCCTGTGTGGTGAAACCTCAAGTCGGCCTGTTCGAGCGCCATGGACCGGACGGCATGCGTGCCCTTCAGCGCGTGTGTGATGCGTCAAAAGCGGCGGGTCTCATGGTCATCACAGATGCGAAACGTGGCGACATCGGTACGACTGCCAAAGGGTATGCCGCTGCCTATCTGTCACAGGACGCGCCATTCTATTCTGATGCTGTCACGGTGAACCCGTACATGGGCATGGACACGCTGGAGCCGTTCCTTCAACAGGCCGAAGCGAATGGGAAGGGCGTCGTCGTATTGGCGCGAACGTCCAATTCTGGGTCTGCCGATTTTCAGGCGAAGGATCTTGAAGGCGCGCCGCTTTACGCCCGCGTGGTTGAGGCACTCGCCCCCGCGATAGAGCGCCTCAAAGGCGCGGATGGCTGGTCCAGCTTGATGCTGGTGGCCGGGGCGACAGGGCCAGATGAGGCTCGCAAACTCAGGACACTCGCGCCGGACGCCTTGTTTCTTGTGCCCGGATATGGCGCGCAGGGCGGTGGCGCGGCGGATGCGCTTGCCGGTTTTGCGGAAGTGGACGGGCGTCTTGAAGGTGGTGTGGTGAACGCCTCGCGGTCGGTAACTTTCCCTGACGGTTCGGAATCTGCCGCCGACAAGACGGCGTGGACGTCCCTTGTCGAAGCTGCGATTGATACGGCGCAGGCCGATCTCTCCACGCATGCGCGGCTTGGCGCGGCAACGCCCGCCTGACCTAAAGACAGGTCTCGACAATCGGCCTGCCTCCACTACTCTCCCACTCCAAAGCGGCATCAGACCGTCTCAAGGAAACGAACAGGGAGAGGAACCGCCATGACACACTGGCAGTCCACACTGATTGCAGGGGCATCCTTTGCAATTCTCGTCGCTTGCGGGCAGGCGAAAACCGCCGATCAGGCCCCATCGGCGGAACCGGAAGCCTTCGCGGCGGTCGACACCCAGCGCATCAGCACTGCCAGCGCAGGCGAGGAATGGCTGACATATGGCGGCACCTATGATGAGCAGCGCCATTCCAGCCTGACGAACGTCAACACGGACACGGTCTCCGATCTCGGCGTGGCATGGACCTATGATCTGGCGACAAATCGCGGCGTGGAATCGACCCCCATCGTGGTTGACGGTGTAATGTATGTCACTTCGGCCTGGTCGCTGGTCTACGCGCTGGACGCAAAGACAGGCGAAGAGCTGTGGGTCTATGATCCGGACGTGGATCGCGCTGTGGGTGTTAAGGCCTGCTGTGATGTCGTGAACCGCGGGGTCGCTGTCTATGATGGCAAGGTTTATGTCGGTATCATTGATGGCCGACTGGAGGCGTTGGACGCCGAAACCGGCGAAGTCGTCTGGAGCAAGGTAACCGTCGACCAGTCCAAGCCCTACACGATCACCGGCGCGCCGCGCGTGGTGAACGGCAAAGTGTTGATCGGCAATGGCGGCGCGGAGTTGGGTGTGCGCGGCTACATCTCTGCCTATGATGCGAATACCGGCGACAAGGTCTGGCGGTTCTACACGGTCCCCAATCCTGAAAAACAGCCGGATGGCGAAGTGTCCGATGCCGCATTTGAGGACATCGGCAATGTCACATGGGGCGATGACGGCGCATGGGTCACCGATGGCGGTGGCGGCACCGTCTGGGATTCCATCGTGTATGACGAGGTCAACGACCAAATCATCTTCGGCGTAGGGAATGGCTCTCCCTGGAACCGTGATTTCCGTGATCCGTCTGGCGGTGACAATCTCTTCCTGTCGTCGATTGTCGCGGTGGATGCCGAAACCGGCACCTATAAATGGCACTTCCAGACGACGCCGGGCGACAATTGGGACTACACGGCAACGCAGACCATTATTCTGGCCGACCTGCCGCTCGGCGAAGATGGTGCAAGCCGCCGCATCGCGATGCAGGCCCCCAAGAACGGCTTCTTCTACGTACTGGATGCCGAGACCGGGGAGTTCCTGTCCGGGGATGCCTTCGTCCCGCAGAATTGGACAACCGGCCTGGATGAGAATGGCCGCCCCATCGAGATCGCGGATGCGCGGTATGGAGAAGTGCCTTACCAGCAGACACCCGGTCCTCTCGGGGCGCATAACTGGCACCCCATGGCCTTCAATCCGGAGCTGAACCTCGCCTACATTCCGGCGCAGGAGATCCCGCAGGCCTATGCACGCGATCCGCGGTTCGAGAGTGACGCGATCGCCTGGAATACCGGTGCGGACTTTTCCGCAGGTGTGCCCCCGATTGCCCCGCCGGAGGTCGCCAAATTCCTTCGCTCAAGCTTGAAGGGCCGCCTGATTGCGTGGGATCCGATTGCCGGAGAGCCGCGCTGGACGGTCGAGCACGACAATGCCTGGAATGGCGGTGTACTGTCCACGGCGGGCGGTTTGGTGTTTCAAGGAAAGCTGAATGGTGAGTTTGCCGCTTATGACGCGGCAACTGGCGACAAGCTCTGGAGCCATGACTTGAAGTCTGGCGGCGCGTCTGGCCCGGGCACATTCATGATTGACGGCGAGCAGTACGTTACGATCACAACGGGCTGGGGCAGCGCCTTTGGTCTGTCAGCAGGCTTTGCCTATGACGAGACGGTGCCTTCCACGGTCGGCAAGGTCGTGACGTTCAAGTTGGGCGGTGAGGGTGAGATTGCAGATCCCGATTTCCCGATGATCGACAAGACGCCCAAAGCGGATTCCTTTGGCGACGAGACGATGATCGCGGAAGGCGCGGTCCACTATGCGCGTAATTGCACGGTGTGCCATGGGCCGCTGGCGGTCAGCTCGGGTGTCCTGCCAGACTTGCGCTGGTCCGCCATCACGGGGAACGAAACCGCATGGAAAGGCGTCGTGATCGATGGCAATTTGGCGGTGAACGGCATGGTGTCCTTTGCGGATTATCTGACCCCGGAGCAGTCGGAATCCATCCGCGCCTATGTGCTCGCTCAGGCCCATGCAGCTGCGACGGCCGAGGCTGGCGAGAACTGACCGTTTTGTGAGTGGCGCGGCCTGTGGGGTCGCGCTACATTGTGCCCATGCACATTCTGGTCCTGATCTTCGGCATCCTGATGACGATTGGCGTCTGGTCATGGCGTCTCCAGATGGCGCGCCGTGGCGCGAAGGCGGCGCTGGATGCAGCTGGCGCCATCGCGAATGTCCCGCGCCGGTTCGCCTTTCGCTACAAGGCGGGGAAGGGCGGCATCAGCCTGATCGAAGACCCGAGAGAGGCCGCTGCCATCATGATGATGGAGGTGGCCCGTGCCCGCGAAGGACCGCTGACGGAGGCGCAGGCAAGAGTGATCGATCAGGAAATGATCGCCCACTTCAATTTCACGCAGGCCGAGGCGGACGAGTTGTCTGCCCATGCCGCCTGGGTGACGAATTCCCTGCCGGACCCGCAAGCGGCCATGCGCAAGCTCAGCCAACTCATCGTGAGTGCGCCTCAGCTCGGCCCAAAGGAAATTGTCGATCTCGACGCCATGCTGGTCGCCGTCTCCGAGGCTGAAGGCGTGCCGACGCGGGAACAACTTACCCTGTTGCAAGTGTTCAGAGACAAGGCAGGCCTGAAGACCTGACCCGCTCAGCCGCTTAACAGTGGTTGCGCGCCTCGCCCCGGCGCAATAGGGATTCAGTCCATGTCAGAGTCTCTTCCCAGTGAATATCGCGCCAAGGTGTTCAACGAATCCTGGACGAATTTCTCCGTCCTGCGGCATGGCCGGTTCGATGGCATGCTGGTCACGTCAAAGAATTCCGGGACCCATTGGCTGAAATACATGTTGGCGGTGGCGTTGGCGGAAACGTATGGCATCGCCCATCCGCCCTATTTCTCCGAGAACGCCGTGCGGCCTTATATTGGCTGGCCCAAGGATGATGTGACGTTCCCACAGCTTCCACGACTGGCCTTCAGCCACACGATCCCGCACCATCTGGCCGAATGGGGATGGGCGCGCAGCATGGCCAGCCTGCCGCCTTACGTGCTGGCGGTGCGCCATCCCATGTCCATTCTCGCCAGCCATCACGCCAAATGGGAATATGACATCAAGGTTGACTGGCTGACCTATCTGAAAGGCGATCCCGGCGGGTCGAAGTATCGCTGCGATCTCTACTGGCTTGCCCGCTTCTGGAACCGTTGGGGCGATATTCGGGCCAAGCATGGCGACAGCATCTTCCTGGTCCAGTACGAGCAGACCCAGAAAGACCCGCGCGCCATCCTTCAGGCCGTATCGGACCATTGGGGGCTGGGCCTGACGGCGATGGCGCTGGATACGGCGCTCGCAGCAGGCACAAAGGAAGCGATGGCCGAAAAGGTCGACCCGGACGCTGAACCCAACGTGCTGCAGAATCGCAAGACTCCGCTGTCAGAACTGTTCACCGGAGAGGCGATGGACATTTATGCCGATCATGTCCGAACCCTGTTCCGGCACGATCTGGACTATGACCTGCTCAGCCTTCCGGCTTGAGATAACCGCTTGAGCGTCCGTCGGGTGTGTATTTGATCCACCAAGGTTCGGCTTCAGCCTGCTTTTCCAGTTCCAGGAAAAGCGGGTCTTCCAGCACGGCTGCCGAGTATTCAGCAGCGGCGCCCGTCAGGCGCAGGCCATAGGTGCGGAAACGTGTCACGACCGGCGCGTAGAAAGCGTCAGCCGCGCTCCATTTGCCAAACAGGAAATCCCCGCCCGCGCCATGTTGCGCGCGCATCTCGTCCCACATCGTCTGGATGCGGGCAATGTCGGCCTCAAGCGCTTCAGTCATGTCCGGGGTTTCAGAGCGGCTGCGAATGTCCATCGGGCATGCCTTGCGCAGTGCCGGGAAGCCTGCATGCATTTCGCTTGTCACCGCGCGGGCGATCGCGCGCTTGCCAGCGTCCTCTGGCCAGACCGCTCCGACAGGGGCCCAGTCTGCAATCCATTCTGTGATGGCCAGGCTTTCCCACACCGTCACATCATCCCAGATCAGCAGCGGAACCTTCGCCGTCGGGCTGATCTCTTTCAGCTTTGCGGATGTGTCCGGGAAATCGAGTGGCACGATCACTTCTTCCACGGGCAGGCCAACACGGCGCGCAGCTAGCAGCGGCCGGATCGACCAGCTGGAATAGTTCAGGTTTCCGAGGATGAGCTGTCTCATGCAGGCTTTCCTTCTCCGACCAGCCATTTGACTTCATGCACGTGCGTGTGGCCGAACACGCCAGCCTTCGCATAGGGGTCTTCGGCGCCGAGCGCCTTCGCGGCGGCCAGGCTCTCGACCTCTATCAGGCAGAGTGAGCCGATCATCTGACCATCTTCCGACATCAAGGGCCCGGCCATGCGCACGGAGTCGCCCAGTGTTTGCACCCAGGCAAGGTGGGCCGGGCGGTTGGCAGCGCGCAGTTCTGCGCCATTGATTTCATTGTCGAGATTGTGGAAGGCAAAAAGCGGCATCTATCTGGGCTCCGGCAGCAGTATGTGTGTTCAGGCGTATGGCATATTGCCCTTGTCCTGCCCATAGGGGGGAATTGAGGAACAAATCGGCTGAATGAATCATTGATCCTTCAGTAACTCGGAGTATGGTGCCCGCATGAACGACACAACCGATACCCGCCAGCTCATTCTGGATGCCGCGATGGAGCGCATCGTCCATTATGGTTACTCGAAGACGACGATGTCCGAGATTGCCAAGGACTGCAACATGTCCGCGGGCAACATCTATCGCTTCTTCGCGTCCAAGCTGGACATTGCCGAGGCGATCGCGCGCAAGTTCAATTCCGAGCTGTACCAAACCTATGCGGGAATCTGTCGCCAGTCTGATTCCGCCGCAGATCGCCTGCGCCGGTTTTTCGAATTCAGCATGGTGCGCACCTTTGAAGCCTTTGAGGAAAAGGACAAGTTGATCGAGCTGGCCGAGACACTGAGCGACGAGCGCCCGCTCTTCTTCAACGAGCAGCTGGCGCAGGAGCGCGTCTACCTCGTCCAGATTCTCGAAGCCGGGATGGATGCCGGAGAATTCCGGCAGATCGAGCACAAGGACGAGACGGCCGAGATGATCCAGGCGGCGATGATGAAGTTCCGGTTCCCGCAAATGTTCTCGCACCTGACGCTGCCGAAACTGAAGCGTGAGCAGGCCGGTGTGATGAACCTTGTTCTCGCTGGATTGTCCCCTGGTGCGACAATTCCGGATCGCAAAATAGATAAACTCTGAACATTTTCGTTTTCATTCATTGATTATTATTCAGGTCGTTGCTATATGGCAGGCATCGGCAGCGATTGGCGCTGTCGTTTCATGCTGAAAGATCAGAACAATGACCCTGTCCAAGACCGAAGCCCGCCAGTCCCTGGTCGCTCTTCTTGCGGCACTTCCGGTGGCGGTTGCCATCCTCGCCGCAACATATTCGCTGGCTGAGTACGTCGTTTAGACTTTGATGGGGCCGTTCTAGGCCTTAGCGCCTCGGCGGCCCGTATCGTAAACAGGGGCGGCCTTTGCGGCGGCCTCGTCCAGCGGCCAGCGCGGTCTCGCCCCGGTGGCAAGGTCGCCGGCGTCACCTTCCACCAGTCCGGCAGCCAGTCGCTCCGCACCCGCCAGCGCGATCATTGCCGCATTGTCCGTACAGTGCCGTAGCGGCGGCGCAATCAGTGTCGCGCCAGCCTCCTCGGCCACGCGGGTCAACGCTGCCCGGATCGCTTTGTTGGCCGCAACACCCCCGGCGACGACAAAACGTTTATGTCCGTCTTCACCCGGATCAAAATCAGCCAGAGCCAATGCGGCCTTGGTTGAGAGAATGTCGGTCACGGCGCCTTGGAAGCTGGCGCAGAGATCCTTCAGCTGGGCTCCAGACATGTCCGTGTCTGCGGCTGCGCGGGCCACAGCCGTTTTCAAGCCTGCAAAGCTCATGTCCAGTCCCGGCCGGTTCAGCAGGGGCCGGGGCAGGTCAAAGGCCTCAGCATGTCCCCCTTCCGCCAGCCGCTCCACTGCAGGGCCGCCCGGAAAGCCAAGGCCAAGTGTCTTGGCAGTCTTGTCGAACGCTTCTCCGACGGCGTCATCAATCGTCGAGCCGAGCCTGCGATACTGGCCAAGACCCCGGACTTCCAGGAATTGGCAATGCCCGCCTGAGACGAGCAATAACAGGTAGGGGAACGGGCAGTCATTCCCGAGCCGCGGGCTCAGCGCATGACCTTCCAGATGGTTCACCGCCACAAANGGCTTGCTGGCTGCCTGCGCGATCGCCTTGCCNGTCATCATGCCGACGAGCNCCCCGCCGATCAGGCCGGGCCCCGATGTGGCCGCCACGCCATCCAGCTCTGAATAGGAAACGCCTGATTCATGCATCGCGGCCTTCACGGTGAGGTCCGCGAGTTCGGCATGCGCTCGCGCAGCGATTTCCGGCACCACGCCGAGATAAGGTGCGTGTTCTTCCAACTGGGTGCGGATCACGTCCGACAACAGCTCGGCCCGCCCATCCGTCAGGCGCAGCACGGCGGCGGCGGTCTCGTCGCAGCTGGTTTCAATGCCCAGAACTGTCAGCGTCTTGCTCATGCAGGGCATGTAAGCGCCTCATTCCCATTTGGAAAGCGCGGCCCGCAGGCGCTATATTCAGGAAAAACAATGGGAGGAAGCATTGTGGCGACACCGTTTCGGTGGAACATCGCCCGTCGGGAGCAGTTGGGCAGCCTGATTTCCGGGGTTTCGCCGCCGCAGCGGCTGAACGACATGTTCCTTGAATCCCTTCGCGCGACCGCTGCGCGCATCCTGGCCCATGCCAACCGGTCTGACCTCGCCTTCATNGGGCGCACGCCGGAAAACCTCTATGATTACCTGTCCGGATGTTTCGAGGGCNTGCGCGATACGCCTCAGCTTCATCTTGTCCAATACTCGCTCCGCAATGCGGGCTCGGTCGAGCAATTGCCGGAGTCTGCGCGACAGGGCTTGTTTGACTATCTTACTGCCTTGGGCCTCGGACCAAAGGCCATCGCGACGGGGCCACGCCCGATTGCCCTGGTCGACTTCGTCGCGTCCGGNGGCACGATGGAAGGGCTGATCCGCCTGATGAAGATGCAGGCAGAACAAGAAGGGCAGGACTGGACCGCCGTTCAGCGAAGACTGCGCATCATTGGCCTGCGTGTGCGNACGAAGAACTCCCCCAATACCTGGCGCTGGCAACAGCATCAGGACTGGCTGCACTTCATTCCGGACACGATCATCCGCAATGTCTCCGCGCCTGCCGCTTTTCTCTACTATCTGGGCAATGACCAACCCAAGGTGACTGCCAGCTTTCATCCGGGGCGATGGGCCGAGGAGGAAGGCGCGGCGCGGCGTCCCAGCCGTGACCAGCAGGCCGCGCTCGGCTTTGCGACGCAGCTCTATGATCTTGGCCGGACACGCGANGAGCGNCAGAATCTTGCCAAACGCATCGCCCGTCACCGAAAGATGAACCAACGCGCCACGCGTCGTCTCGTCTTGCGATTGCGTGGCGGGTGAGGGGCCGGTAGGGTGACTCATGACCTCGTCTGACCAGATCATGCATTCCCTCGAACGCTTCGGCNCGTTGTGCGCCGATCCCGCACCGCTGATTTACCAGCGCCTGTTCGCGCAGCATCCGGAGTTTGAAGACTTGTTCGCGATGGACAGTGATGGCGGTGTGCGCGGCTCCATGCTGACNACCTGNTTNGAATGCATCATCGGCCTTGCCGAAGGCAGCCAGTTGCCGCGCTTTGAGCTTCAGTCCGCCCGCCTCTCACATCAGGGCTATGGTGTNCCGGAGGCCAGGCTGGACGACATGTTCACCATTATCCGTGATACCTGCCGGGATACGCTGGCAGGGGAGTGGACCCCCGCCATGGANACCGCATGGGCGAACATTCTGTCAGAGATCGCCAGTATGGGNCACGCCCCGGCCTGANCCAGGCNGGCCGGAGCGCTCTACTCTATTGACCCNTGAATGCAGCCGGTCGNTTNTCNAGGAACGCCATCATGCCTTCGCGNGCNTCNTCNGTNTTCANCAGNGGCAGCAATTGCAGGAAGACATGATGCACATGCTCCGTAAACGGCTCTGACAGTCCCATCCGCATCAAACGCTTTGATGCCTGCACGGCCAGTGGCGCATTTGAGGCAATTTCCCTGGCCATTGCGCGGGCTTCATCCATCAAGGTGTCGTGTCGCACGACTTTCGCGCACAGGCGTTCGGCCAGACAGTCCTCCGCGCTCAGCGTGCGGCCGGTAAAGATCAGCTCGCATGCTTTCTCCCAGCCCAGCATTCGGGGCAGGAACCAGGTGCCGCCCGATTCCGGCAGGATGCCGCGCTTGGTGAAGGCCGCCGCCATCTTGGCCTTGTCCGACATGATGCGGATGTCACAGCCGAGCGCAGTGTCCATGCCATAGCCAGCCGCGCCGCCATTGATGGCACAGATGGTGGGCGTGTCCATGTTGAACAATACAGTCGGCGGTGTATTGCGCAGGTCCAGCGTCGCGCTCGCAACTGCGCCCGACCCGATGCCTTCGCCCTTGGTCGCGCTTTCCAGATTGAGCCCCGCACAAAAGGCCCGGCCCGCACCGGTCAGGATCACGCAGCGCACATCTTTGTCAGCGTCCGCTTTCAGCAGCGCCTCGCACAATTCATCCAGCATGGGGCCGGAAATCGTGTTCATCCGCTCCGGCGCATTCAGCGTGACGGTCGCCACATGGTCGGCCACCTCATAAAGAATTTCGGCTGGTTTTGTGTCTGTGTCCGCCACGGCGTATCTCCCTTTTGTTTTGGAAGGTAAGGTAACGCGGTCAGGCGAGTGGGCCTAGGCTGCCCTCGCGGCAGTCTTCCAGCAGGCTGCCGTGAAGACGATTTCGTCGCCCATGGCAAATTCCATGAAGGCAGCTCGGACCACTTCGATCACCTTTTCTTTGGTCGCCTCATCCACGCCCTGCGCCATCGCATAGCCGACCGGTCCCATCAGTGAGACGTAAAGGTCCATTGCCGACAGCGGAAACCGGCATTCCACGTCCAGCTTGTCAGTCATCACATCCTGCCATCCGGCCTCGGACAGAATGCGCTCCACGCGTGCAGNATCGGCAAAGCCNAACTGGCCCCGCGCNTTCGGCTCGCGCACTGGAAGGTCCGGCAGCAAGGGGCGGGCGGCGGCTTCAGCGGCCGTCATGAACGGGTTCTCCGCCGGGTCACGCCAACTGAGCAACACCATGCTGGCCCCCGGCGCAGCGGCGCGGTTCAGATTGTGGAAGGCCGCGACGGGATCTTCAAAGAACATCACGCCGAAGCGGGAGGTGATCAGGTCATAATGATTGGCGGCAAATTCATGCGTCTGGGCATCGGCCACAATGAATTCGGCGTTTGACCCGGCTTCAGCAGCGCGCTTGCGGGCATGCGTGATCATCGTTTCGGAAATGTCGAGGCCGAGGCATTCTGCATCCGGGCCAAGGGTGCCGCTCATCGCCAGCGTCGTCGCGCCAGTGCCGCAGCCAATGTCCAGCACGCGAGCCGCCCCCGCTGCCGTCGCGGTCTCAACCAGTATTCGCTCAAATGGCGTGAAGGCCGCATCCAGCAGCGCCTGCGCCCGCACCCAGGCTTTGCCGCCCGGGCCGTTCCACAACTCTTCCTGATCCTTGTTTGCGATGCTCATCCTGCCTGCCTTTTCCTTGCCTACTTGCGTTGATGACGGCATCCTGCCACTTCAAGTCAGCTTGAGGTCAAGACCTATGTTGGAAATTTCNGACGTCGCAAAGCAATCCGGCATCCCGGCCTCCACGCTGCGCTATTATGAAGAGCGTGGCTTGATCCGCTCGGCCGGGCGGCGGGGCCTGCGCCGCCTGTTCGAACCGGACGTTCTGGAACGGCTCGGCCTGATCTCTCTCGGGCGGGCCGCCGGATTCACGCTGGAAGAGATTGCCGCCATGATGTCGGAGGAGGGCCCCCGCATCGAACGCGCGGCGCTGGTGTCAAAGGCAGATGAGCTGGACGAGAAAATCCGTCAAATGACGATCATGCGAGACGGCCTGCGCCACGCCGCCAAGTGCCGCGCGCCGAGCCACATGGAATGCCCCAGCTTCCGCCGCATCCTCCGCGCCGCCATGACGGGGCGGATTTCNGTGGGCTCTGGTAGATCAACGGGCCTNAACGGACGGAACGATTANTCCCCATCCATCCGNANNGCNGCCACAAAGGCTTCCTGCGGAATCTCNACCTTGCCGAACTGGCGCATNCGNTTTTTACCGGCGGCCTGCTTGTCGAGCAGTTTCCGCTTCCGGCTGGCGTCGCCGCCATAGCATTTCGCCGTCACATCCTTGCGCAGGGCACTGAGCGTTTCGCGTGCGATCACCTTGCCGCCAATGGCTGCCTGAATCGGGATCTTGAACATCTGGCGGGGGATGAGGTCTTTCAGCCGCTCACACATCTGGCGGCCCCGGCTTTCGGCGCGGTCGCGGTGCACCAGCATGGCGAGGGCATCCACCGGCTCGTCATTCACCAGGATTTGCAGCTTGACGAGGTTCTCGGCGCGGTGGCCGANNATCTCATAGTCNAAGCTGGCATAGCCGCGGCTGATGGATTTNAGGCGGTCATAGAANTCGAACACGACTTCGTTNAGCGGCANNTCATATTTCACCATTGCGCGCCCGCCGACATAGGATAGCTCGGTCTGGATGCCGCGCCGGTCCTGGCAGAGCTTCAGAATGCCGCCGAGATATTCGTCCGGCGTGTAGATCGTGGCATTGATCCACGGCTCGCGGATTTCCTTGATCTTGGTCACTTCCGGCATGTCGGCCGGATTGTGCAGCTCGATCTCGGTATCGTCCGTCATCGTCATTTCATAGACAACGCTCGGCGCGGTCGCGATCAGGTCCAGGTCGAATTCGCGGCTGAGGCGTTCCTGGATGATTTCCAGGTGCAACAGGCCGAGGAAGCCACAGCGGAAACCCATGCCCAGCGCGGCAGAGGTTTCCATCTCCCACGTGAAGCTCGCATCATTCAGGCGCAGCTTGCCCATCGCGGCGCGCAGTTCATCAAAATCATTTGCGTCCATCGGGAACAGGCCNCAGAANACGACTGGTTGCACGTCCTTATAGCCGGGCAGGGCCTTGTCCGTTGGGCGCTTTTCTTCCGTGATCGTATCACCGATGGCCGTGTCGCTNACTTCCTTGATGGAGGCGACGAGGAAGCCGACTTCGCCCGGCCCCAGCGCATCGGTTTCGGTGATCTTCGGATTGAACGTGCCCACCTTGTCGACCTCATAGGTCGCGCCGGTGCGCATCATCTTGATCTTCTGCTTCTTCTTCAGCANGCCATCATGCACNCGCACGATGACNACNACGCCCAGATANGGGTCNTAATANGCGTCAACCAGTGCGGCCTTNAGCGGNGCNTCNGCCTCGCCCGTTTGCGGGGCAGGCAGGCGCTGCACGATGGCCTCCAGCACNTNGGGGACGCCNAGNCCCGTCTTGGCCGAAATCTCCAGCGCGTCAGAGGCGTCGAGCCCGATCACATCCTCGATCTGTGCTTTCACGCGGTCAACGTCCGCAGCGGGCAAATCCACCTTGTTGAGCACGGGCACAATTTCATGATCCTGGTCGATCGCCTGATAGACATTGGCCAGTGTCTGCGCTTCGACGCCCTGCGAGGCATCAACCACCAGAAGTGAGCCTTCGCATGCGGCGAGACAGCGGCTGACCTCATAGGCGAAGTCCACATGCCCCGGCGTGTCCATCAGGTTCAGCACATAGGTTTCGCCGTCCTGCGCCGTATAGGTCAGGCGCACGGTCTGGGCCTTGATGGTGATGCCGCGCTCTTTCTCGATGTCCATCGAGTCGAGCACCTGTTCCTTCATCTCACGGTCGGTCAGGCCGCCGCAATGCTGGATGAGGCGGTCGGCCAGCGTCGACTTGCCATGGTCGATATGGGCGATGATCGAAAAGTTGCGGATTTTGTCACGTGATATCATGGGCGGGATATAGCCGCGCTTTGCCCTGTCGGGAAGCGGTCTCNTTCAGGCAGAGCATGCCACAGGGCCGCAGACGGGCAGAATATCGCTGTTTTCCATTAAATTCGGGCAATTCCGGAACGATTGGNCCGGCCTTCCATTGATTCNGCGTCACANGAATACGAACGCACGGAAGGATTCCCCCATGAGTATCACCACTCTGAANGATCTCTACATTGACCAGCTGCAAGACCTTTACAGCGCCAACCGCCAGTCCCTGAAAGTCACGCAGAAGCTNGCCGACAAGGCNAGCAATNCNAAGCTGAAAGACGCGCTCCAGCGCGGCGTGAAGGGTATCGAAGACGGTATTGACGCCGTTGAGGGCCTGATCCGCAAGCACGAGGCCGATCCGCGCGGCGAATTCTGCCAGGGCATGGAAGGCCTGGTGAAGGAAGCCAAGGCGCACGCCATTGAGGCCGATATTGACGACAAGGATGTGCTCGATGCGTCTTAGATATTATTCATGGGAATAATAGAATTGCAGCTAATACTTTATGTATAATGGCAGCAAAAAAATGTAAGGTTGGTTATATACAACATCAACGTAAATTTGAAAAAAAAATTGGTTTTATAGCAAGTATTTATAAGAATTATCCTATTTCATATATAGCAATATCAAATGCCATTAAGGAAAATATTTTACGAAAAATAAATGTTTCTGATTCTAAAGTTAAATTAGTTCATAATTGGATAAATCCTGGCTCATTAATTAATAAGAATCATATAAAAAAAACTAATGTATTCAGAATATTGTGGTTTGGTAGAATTGTTCCATGGAAGGGGATTGATGTTTTAATTAATATGGCAAATGAAATGATAAAAAATAATTTTGG
>NZ_NHCK01000092.1:0-36208 GCF_002172815.1 Hyphomonas sp. TMED31
CTCCGTCATTTCTGAATACTCAGGACGGTAAATCTCGAGCTTGTTCTGGTACTCTGTGTCCAGTTGGAAGCGCTGCTCCCGCAACTTTTTCAGGTCTGGGCTGTCCAGAACGTCCAAGGTGATTGGGCTATTTTCCGCTTCGATGTATTTCTGATACGCGGCAATACGTTCGGATTCTGCTGTTGCGAGTTCTTTGTTCAGGGTAACGATGGTCTCGCCATCCAGGGAAAAGATGGAACTGTTGCCACCGAAATTCACCAGTCCTTGTTCTGCGGCATAGCTGGCGAGCAAGGANTCNGAATCTTCCAANGANAGGCGTGCNGANTCCAGCCTGTCCTCCACAAAGTGTCGCGCATATGCGGTCGTGTTGTATTTTCGTTCGAGGCTCGTCTGAATGAAATTTTCGACCAGCGTATTGGTAATACGCGCTGCGTCTTCCGGGTCCGGAGAGGAAACCCGCACGGCAATCAATCGCGAGAGCCCCTCAACGTTCACCCGCAAGTTCTGCGATAGATATTGGGTTGCGGCATGAACCCGATCTTGTTGTGGCAGTGTCTGGTCGGCATAGACCGGGTCCTGGTCCAGATTAAGCTGTTCGACCACGCGTTGGGCGAGTTCCCGGCTTTTCAGCAAGGCTGACTGTGTTTCGACAAATTCCGGATCAGCCTGAACCTGNGGAGTAACAGAGCTCTCCGAGAGGACTTGAGCTGCGTGTTTGGCAATCTCGATCGTTGCCTTTGCGCGATAGAGGGGAGGAACCAGTAGTGTGCTGAGATATCCAGCCGTGAGGCCGATGATCAGCAATGACATGATCATCCATTTGCGTTTGAAAATGATCTGGACAAGCGCGCGCAACTCAATCGCGTACTCGTCCGACTCAGGCGCTTCCCCGTACCGGTTCGCCGTCGTGGGTACAGGTGCGCTGTTTCCCACCACGCTGAGATTGCCGGGATGACCATCTCGGCCGTCATAGATTCCTGTCGACATAATTGTACGCTTCTAAATTACCAGATGGGCCGGAAAGCGGCGAGGAGAGGACCGGTACGGACGATATCCAGGAAGGCGCTGCGGACCATCGATCCGTCCATGATGATAAGGTCATTTCCGTAGATGGGTGGGTCTGCGGCTTCACCCTCGCGGATTGCNACAAGGTCAAACGTNGCCATCAGGCGTTGGCCGTCAACCCGGCGAACGATGACTGCGCGTCTTTGGTTGGCATCGTCTGCAGCGCCACCGGACAGTGCGACCGCNTCCAGCAAGGTCAGGCCTGGACGAACATCATACGTGCCGGGGGATTCCACGGCGCCTTCAACGGTGACCTGTTCAATATAGGCCGGTGTCAGAGAGGCTACGACGTCTGGTGAGCGAAGGTAGGATTCGGCAAGCCTGACTTCGATCANTTCTGCTACTTCCAGTGCGGTCAGACCTAGAAGGTTCATGTCACCGAGCANGGGAAGCTTTGTCCGCCCTTCAATGTTAAGCGTATAGNTGCCGTCGAGATCTGGCAGGTCGAGAACCTTGATTTCGATCTTGTCCAGCGGCCCAGCGCGAAAATCTGCTGAGCGAACCGGAAACGTATTGTCCGGCAATGGCAGTGCATAGGATTCCAGATTGCCCTTGCCGGATGACGAACATCCGGCAAGCACCGCAAGAGCAGATATCATTGGAAGATATCTCATACCCCACCTCTTTGGTTAAGTGTTACGCTTGTCTCTCGTGCCCACCTGGTCAGGTGGTTAGACGATGACAAATCGTGAGTGCCTGCCCCTGTGATAGGGCGATACCCTAACGTGAAGAAGTCACCAATTCGGGTTACCCGGTTGAGGATTTGGCGAGCAAAAAAGTCTATTCATTTCATCTTTCGATCATACGTTTACGGATTGTGCGGAAAGACTTCAAATCTTGAGCAGTTCTTTCTCCCTGAGGTAGTTCAGAATCACTTCAGCGGCTTCTTCGGGCGAGTTGTTGACGGTGTCGATTTTGAGTTCGGGGTTGAGGGGGGCTTCATAGGGGCTGTCGATGCCTGTGAAGTTCTTGATTTCCCCGGCGCGGGCCTTCTTGTAGAGGCCCTTGACGTCGCGGGTTTCGGCGACGCTGAGTGGCGTATCGACATGGATCTCGATGAACTCGCCCTCGGCCATCATGTTGCGGGCCATCTGGCGTTCCGAGCGGAACGGCGAGATGAACGAGACCAGCGTGATCAGGCCGGCATCCGACATCAGCCGGGCAACATTGGCGACCCGGCGGATATTCTCGACCCGGTCGGCATCGGTGAAGCCGAGATCGCGGTTGAGGCCATGGCGGACATTGTCGCCATCCAGCGTGAACGTATGCCTGCCCTGGGCATAGAGCAGTTTCTGGAGCGCGTTGGCGATGGTCGATTTGCCCGAGCCNGACAGGCCGGTGAACCAGAGCACAGCCGGTTTCTGGCCNTTCTGCTCTGCCAGGGCCGAGCGGTCGACATCCATGGCCTGCCAGTGGATNTTGGAGGCCCGGCGCAGGGCAAAGTCGATCAGGCCGAGGCCGACCGTGTCATTGCTCATACGGTCGATCAGGATGAACCCGCCCATCTCGCGATTGACATCATACGGATCATACGGGATNGCCTGGTCGAGCGACAGGGTGGTGACCCCGATCTGGTTCAGGTCCAGCGTCTTGGCCGGCACATCATTCAGCGTGTTGACGTCGATGCCGTATTTCGGGGCGTTGACCGTGGCGGTGACCGTCTTGGCACCGATCTTCAGCAGGTAGCGCCGGCCGGGCAGGAGCGGGGTCTCGCTCATCCACAGGATGCGGGCCTGGAACTGGTCGGAGACTTCCGCCGGNTCCTCGGCCGAGACCAGCACGTCGCCGCGTGAACAGTCGATCTCGTCATCCAGGGTCAGCGTGATGGACTGGCCGGCGATCGCCTCGTCCAGNTCTCCCGTGGCGGTAACGATGCGCTGGATGGTGGATTGCTTGCCGGAGGGCATGGATTTGACCCGGTCGCCCGGCTTGACCGTGCCCGCCGCGATCTGTCCGGANAAGCCGCGGAAGTCGAGGTTCGGGCGGTTGACCCACTGGACCGGCATGCGGAAGGAGGCGTTCAGGCGGCGGTCGCCCACGGGCACCGTCTCCAGATAATCCATCAGGCTGGGGCCATCATACCAGTCGGTCTCGTTGGACTTGCTGGTGATGTTGACACCCTCCAGGGCAGACATCGGGATGGGCTGGATTTCCAGATCGGTCGCCAGCTCGTCTGCGAAGGCATAGAAGTCATCGACAATGTCGTTATAGACATCCTGACTGTAGCCGACGAGATCCATCTTGTTGATGGCCAGGACGAGCTTGCGGATGCCGAGCAGGGTGGTGATGAAGCTGTGACGGCGCGTCTGGGTCAGGATGCCCTTGCGGGCATCCACCATCAGGATGGCAACATCNGCCGTCGAGGCGCCGGTGGCCATGTTGCGCGTATATTGTTCATGGCCGGGCGTGTCGGCGACGATGAACTTGCGCTTGTCGGTAGCAAAGAAACGATAGGCGACATCGATCGTGATGCCCTGCTCGCGCTCGGCGGTCAGGCCATCGACCAGAAGGGCGAAGTCGATGTTCTCGCCCTGTGTGCCGACTTTCCGGGAATCATTCTCCAGCGAGGCCAGCTGGTCCTCGAAGATCATCTTGGCATCATACAGAAGGCGGCCGATCAGCGTCGACTTGCCATCATCCACCGAACCACAGGTGATGAAGCGGAGCAGGGATTTGTGCTCATGNTTCTCGAGATAGGCGGCGATATCCGATTCAATCAATTCATCATTGAGGCGCATCAGAAATAGCCCTCCTGTTTTTTCTTTTCCATGGAGCCGGACTGGTCGGCATCGATCACGCGGCCCTGGCGTTCGGAGGTCGTGGTCAGCAACATTTCCTGGATGATGTCTTCCAGCGTNTCNGCCGTGCTTTCCACGGCGCCGGTCAGCGGATAACAGCCCAGCGTGCGGAAGCGGACGGATTTGGTGACAGCTGTCTNTGCCAGCTCTGCCGGCATCCGGTCATCATCAACCATGATGTCGACCCCGTTCCAGTTCACGACCGGGCGCGGGGCGGCAAAGTAGAGCGGCACGATCTCGATGTTCTCGCGGCGGATATATTGCCAGATGTCGAGCTCGGTCCAGTTTGACAGCGGGAAAACGCGCACGCTTTCGCCCTGGTTGATGCGCGTATTGTAGACATTCCACGGCTCCGGGCGCTGGCGCTTGGGATCCCAGCGATGCTCGGCAGACCGGAAGGAGAAGATCCGCTCCTTGGCGCGGGATTTTTCCTCATCGCGCCGCGCGCCGCCAAAGGCCGCATCGAATTTGTACTTGTCCAACGCCTGCTTCAGCGCCTGTGTCTTCATCACATCCGTATGCACCGCAGAGCCATGACTGAACGGGCCAACGCCCTCGCGCACGCCGTCCTCATTGACATGGACCAGAAGATCGAAGCCCAGCTCCTTCGCCTTGCGATCCCGGAATTCGATCATCTCCCGGAACTTCCAGGTCGTGTCCACATGCATCAGCGGAAANGGCGGACGAGACGGATAAAACGCCTTCATCGCAAGATGCAGCATCACAGCCGAATCCTTGCCAACCGAATACAGCATCACAGGGTTCTCACACTCAGCTGCAACTTCTCGTATGATATGAAGACTTTCAGCCTCCAGCCTGTCGAGGTGGGTGCCGATGCCAGTGCGATCTGGGGGCTTAGAGGCATTCATGTGTTGAGCTCCTGAATGAGAAGATAGCGCCTGCTGACTAGCAGAGCAGGTGAGTANCAACGAGCAAAGCAAGCCCGTCGTGCCGCTATCGATAGTAAGAGATTTTGAGTGGAAGTCTTTGTCTTAAAGCGCGCCGAGCGCTGTCATGAAGTGGTAAGGCATACTAGCCGGCAGCAAGGTGCCAGAAGGGGCATAATCCGGCTCCAGACGGTCGTACCAGCTGGGTGTGCCCTCAATCAGATATAGTGCGAACAGGCGCTCCAGCTCGCGATCGGCTTCTCCGGGAGCGGCCGTTTCAGGGAAGCGAAGTCTCGCACGGAACCGTTCCAGCTGCGGCCAAAGTCGTTTGGTTGGCAGAACAGGATCACCCGTACGGCTCACCCCGTCAAAGGAAAATCCTTGTTCGTCCCGTCCGAACCGGTCAGCAAACAGAATAAGCCGGCGCGCCCAGCTTGCTGTGTCACGCCCTGTCAGCCGCTGTACTTCCGACAGCAGCCAAGCCCACTCATAGCAGTGGCCCGGTTCTATGGGAGCGCATTCTCCCGCGCGGTCAATCGACCAATCCTGTTCGAACACTTCATCCAGTGCGCCGGTTCTATTGTCGAACATGTGGGATTCGAACAGTCCGCACAGTAGATCGATCCGATCTCGAGCAATTGGGTCTCCACTGGCCTCATACCAAACAAGGCTGGCCTCCAGGAGATGCATGTGCGGGTTTGCCAATTTCTTGCCGTCNGCGGTCTCTGGGCTTGTATAGCCGGGGCCATCGTCCCGCAAATATGTATCTATGAATTCAAAGGCTTCGACCGCAAGTCTTTCGGCTGTGTCGTCCCCCGTTGCATCGAAGGCACGAGAGGTGCCCAGCGCGACAAAGGCGTGATCATACAGGTCCCGGCGGGTATCAAGTGGTGTCTGGTCCGGCGCAAGGACGTGCGACCATCCACCTTCTGGAGACCGGGCGGGACCATCAATGAATTTCAAGCCCTGATCGACGAGGCGGCTTGCAATGCCATCCTTGTCCCACCCAATTTTCAAGGCCGTAGAGAACGTGAAGACTTGCCTCGGCGCGACTCTGCCGCGTCTGGGCTTTNCCGTTTGTGGGCAAAGGTCACCAGCAAGCGCTTCTACAAATCCCCCATTCTTTTCATCCCACCCATACTCGCCCCAACACGGCAACATCGCGTCTCGAATGAATGCTCTGGCGCGGGCGGTTAGGTCTGGGTTGAAATTTGGCGCTGTCGTTCGGCTGGCGGCCTCAACCGCGCCGCGAATGCCTGCGGCGCTGTCCAGTCGGCTGACCAGAACACCTGAGGGTGATGCGGCGACAACGATGCCTTCAAGATCGTGGACGGCGACGCGAGGCCCGGTGGANTAAACCAGATTTCCGCGGCTACCGGTCTCTGCAGTTGGTCCACTGAGGAGGCTTTCTCCTGAAGGGGCGCGAATGGCATGGAGNGCCCGGAAATCTCCCAAGTCNGTCCANTCCATGGCAACCGGTACGACCATGACGTTGTCTGCCTTNTCCATGATGGCATAGTCGATGCTTATGGAAGGTGCTTCGGAAAAGGATTTGCGCTGGAACAGGCGTTCTTCCCCAATGGAAAGAGGGCCCGTTGTGGGAAGGGAATTTCGTACACTGTTCAGGATATNTGGCGCGTGGATCTCCAGAGCTTCGATCATGGAGCTGGCCTTGAAGAGAAATATCCCGGCGTTCCAGAGGTGGCGCCCGCCATCCAGGAATGCTTTCGCCGTCGGCTCGTCCGGCTTTTCGACGAAGCGGGACACTGGAGCAGCGGGAAGTTCGGCGTCAGCAGTCGAGTTCAGCTCAATGTATCCATATCCGGTCGCGGCATATTCGGGGTGTAGTCCGAATGTGACGAGTGCGCCGGTTGTTGCGGCTTCGACGGCGCGGGAAAGAGCTTCATGGAACGCAGGAACATCGCCGATATGATGATCAGCGGGCAGAATGAGTACTAGGTCGTCGCTATCAGCTGATAGAGCCGCCGCGGCAACAGCGGGGGCAGAGTTTCGCCCGAAGGGCTCCAGTAGGAAACCAGCGCCTGGAAGGTGTTGGCGTAGCAGAGATCTCCATTGAGCTCCGGCAATGGCCACGACGGGCGCAACCGGGGTGCCACTAATGTTATTCGGTAGTCGATTTGCCGTTTCCGAGATCATGGCGTGCCGACCAGACAGTACATGGAATTGCTTCGGCATTTCNCGTGTGGAGAGCGGCCAGAGCCGTGTTCCGGAGCCACCACAAAGGATGAAAGGGCGGACGGTGTGTGTGTTGGTAAGCATCGTTTTCCTGCCTGAGACAAAGTGGATGGATGTGGCGAGACGAAAGGGCGCGACCGTCCAGTGCGACTGGGCCGTAGCGCTCATGGGAGGAGTGCTTTTGGGTGTCGGTTGCCGANGGCGATTGCGCGCAAAGAAGGGTNCGGGGCCGTTTAGGGACCCGCGCATCTGGTCTNAGCGGCTTGCCAAATAGGTTGCCGCCCTAGTTCGACGAATACTTTGGTTTTGGATCAGCTCTGCAGGGACAGAGCTTGTTTCATGTTTTGCGCAAGTTCGTTTCGTAGGAATTCTTTTCGGGCAATTGTGCGTTCACGCAGTTTTTGTGAATTCGAAACGGCTGTGGAGACGGCGATGGCAAGGCTATCGATATCTACTTCAGCGTAGGTCCCGGCGTCTTCCAGAACGCTTTCAATAGTTTGCGATCTATTGGTAATAACGGGCACACCCAAGCTCAGAGCCTCATGCACCGCCGCCTGCATGATGTAGTCACGATCTGACACAGTGATGATAGCAGAACTGGCGCACATTCTCTGAATGTAGTCGCCGTATGGTACGAATCCTAAGAGCTCAACATTTTGTGGCATGTCAGCAGAGGAAAGCCCTGCTTTCCTGTAGTTTCCGGTCACCTGGAACAAAACGTCTGGATTGCTCTTCATGGCACCTAGTAGAACATCTATGGGCTCGTCATCTTTAAACGAACAAATAACCAACACGGATGGATTTCCCGGAGCGGCTAAATACTCCGTTCCATCGAAATTGCTTGGCAACGCTGTNAGATAGAATGGCTTTCCGCCCCACTTCTCTATAACCGCCCCGTCGACCCGGTTATGGCAGATAACGAAGGGAGCACGCTTGGCAATAAAGCGGAACAGAGGGGTGAACCTGCTCCAGAACTTGCTTGTGATTCCGCCGGAATGAAAGTCAAGAATGATATCGGTGCCGCTCACAAGGGCTGCCAGTTGCGCTGCCATTGGTGCAAATGCGGGCAAGTTCATGACAATAGCGAATTTCGGGCGTTTCAATAGAACCAGNCAGAATGTCAGCCAGAAAGACAGAGCATATCGAACCGCTTTTCCAACCGGACCGTTGCCGACTTCAGGCCAGATCAACTTGAGGTCTGCACCGAATAGATCAGCTGTCGTACTCGAACGATAGCATTCGGAACGCCATGCTATCATCATGATCGACTGCTCTTGAGTATTTGGTCGAGAATCGGTCACGCCATCACCTCGTCCATGGCGGAGTGAGCAACTTCCAAAAGGTAGTGGTAATCAGTGTAGTCTATGACTGACTGCAGCTGTTCGCGTTGCTCGTCGGAAATGTGTTTTGACGTTCTATCGAGCGGTTTGACGTGCTGGCCTGCCGTATCGAGCTTCCAGGATTCATCAGCTCGAACGATGCTTTCAAGTACTTCGTTTCTACGGGCCAGATCCTCGCGGCTCAGGCGAAGGCCCAGCCTTTTCGCNAGTTTCGTCATCGTTGTGGTGGGTTCATGCAGAAGGTCTTCGTACACAGCAACCGTGTGGTTCTGGTTTCCGCACTTGCTGCGAGTAATTGCGATTTCTTTCTGCCACCGCTTAAGCGCTGCTTCAGCATCGTGTTTCTTTTGCCATAGCTGAGAGGCATTGGACATGGAAGCTGCCACGGATACACCGTCTCTTATGAGATGAATGAAGTGTACATCCTTTCCTTCACGGGCGGCCGCTTTNTCGATCAGATCAGTATAAAGCAGATGACGTGGTGTTTTCTCCAGCCAGGCACACTTTCCACTCGAACTTCCGGCGTTGTCTAGAGCCTCAAGAAAGTACGCAGCAACGGCCTCACGGCTTAGTCGTTCGGAAGCAGAAAGGTCTGGTGGGAGACAGTTGATTCCNATCTCGTTTTCTTCAAAGAAGCGTGTAACTTCTCCGAGTGGAGAGCGATGNGCAGGCAGCGCAGTGTGACGGACTGAAAAGCTTCTGGAAAAGAGGTGACTTTCCTTGAAGGTTACGATGTCTGGAGAGCACCCGATCATGCTTTGTAAAAGTGTTGTCCCGGATCGAGGGGAGCCAACTAGAAAAATGCGCTTCATGATTTGAATCCTCGTTTGGCAAAAACAATTGTGCCCCAGATTGAGGGATCGTATTCGGTGTGTTTTCGAGCAGCTCGCCACAACAGCACGTTCCACGTAACGATACCGCCCGCCGCTGCGATAGCTGCACCAATCATTCCGAATTGCCACGCAAACAGAAACATGGCGGCAGCTGTAAACGGCGCAGTCGTGATCATGATCCTTGCATTGATCTTTTCATGTCCTGTCATGTTGAGCATAACGCCGACACTTCCAGTCGCGGCGTTGAATAGCTGCCCAAACGCCATGACGATCAGAACCCATTTACCGTCTTCGAACTGGCTTCCAAATATTGAGAGAATAAGCTCAGGGAACAGTGCGCAGGCGGCGAACATGACGAGCGCAGGCGTGAAAATTACGACCGATGAAACTGCCAGATACTGTGTGAGTTCAGCTTTCTTGTCTGCTGCATACAGCTTTGAGATATTCGGACCGACGATCAGATTTAGAGAGGAAAGTACAAAGCCGAGGAGTTCTGATGTTCGAGACGCGGCGAAGTATATGCCAGCGGCGGCGGGGTTCAGAAGGAGTGCTACGATAACGACGTCAAGTGTTCTGAACGAAATTCGAGACATCAACAACAACCAGATCGGAATGCTGGTGCTCCACCAGGATTTTTGGTCGTAGTCAGGAGTTGCCGATTTGATCGCGCTAGGGAGTGTAGAGTGCAGATGCCAGTGTTGCCAAAGAGCGAACACCGAGAGTGAAAGAGCCGACAGCACGAGCAGGATGGGAAGCCTCAGGTGCGCTGGGCAGTACACAAAGAGCATGAAGGCAAAAAGTGGAATGCAACTTCGCCATATGACATCCTTCGGAAGCAAAGCCGGGAGGATCTGGTCGAAGCTTCGCATAACTGCGCTTTGTACATCCGTCAGCGCAAATGCGGGCAGCACCGCCAATCCCAANAACCATACGTATCCGGTGGGAAAATAACCCAACCATGCGGTAGTCGCACAGGCNCCTCCAAGCACGGTAGATGTAACCAATGCGATGAGAAGNACACCGCGCTCCGAGTACCGAATGATGCCGTGTGCTTTCCCTTGTTCTTGATGAACCTGGTATTCTCCCAAATATCGAATGGCTGTAAGCGTCGATCCAAATTGTACNGCTACAGCCCCGAACCCTACCGCGCTCATGATCGAACCGTAGATTCCAAAGTCGCTTAAAGACAACCAGCGGGCAAGGCAGATCACTCCGACATAGTTCATCCCGGCTGCGAACACTCGCAGCATAAGGATAAGGCCAGCTTCACCNGCAAACTTTTTGAGCANCNGGTTCTTGAGCGCTTTGGCTACAATGGCTTTCATGCAAGAAANTCCTGTGCAANTACGGNAGGATTTTAAANTCAGTGGACTGTCAGTTCGCGACCGCAGAACCAAAGCGACGCCGCAGTTTTGATATTGGACGCAACAATGCTTGCTCGGAAATGTACGCAGCTACGTACGAAAAGATCAGGGANCCGATGACGATGGCGATGTTGATACGCCAATCTCGGTCAGGAAAAGTGCCGTTCGCTTCCGCATGTCGNATGAACCATATTGGGAAGAGGTGCCAAAGGTAGATACCGTAGGACAATCGACCCGTTACCCTGAACAAGTTGGATTCGAGTATCTGAAATATCGGTCGAACGATATCCTTCGCAGTGTACAAGGCATACGTTCCAGCAAAGAGGGCGATACCTTGCACAGTAAACTTCCAGACATGCTTAAAGAGATCTGTACGCAGCAGTATAGACAATAGGATTCCCAGTGCCGAACACAGTAACAATAACAGCGTCACTGGGGCGGGTTGTATACCGAACAACTTTCCCTTGCGGGCGAAAAGAGCAAGCAGGCAACCATAGATGATTGAGTCAAAACGGGTTTCAGTTGCACGATCAGTGTATATGCTCGCATAAGACTCGAGCTGTGGATTGATGTATTCAAATGCAAACAAGCGATAGGCAGGCGCGATGATACAAAGCGCAACAAGCACCCAGAAGAATACATCCAGCCGCCGCCGAAACATCCAGATGAATGACGGCATAATCAGGTAAAAGTGTTCCTCCACCGAAAGTGACCAAAGGTGGCTGAACGTCAGGGGCGTGTCTGGAGTTTCAGTCGGGAAGAATATCCGCACGTAATTCTGAAAGTAGAATAGAGAGCCCAGGGTATCGAGCCAAGGGACTGAATAGAACTGGAAGGACACCAAGGTACAAACAAGCACGAAGAAGTAGAGTTCAGGCGAAAGTCGCAGGTAGCGGCGTATATAAAATTGCTGAATATTGATTGTACGAGACGCATCGATTTCGCTGATGAGCAAATTCGTTATCAGGAAGCCACTGATAAAGAAAAATACGGTTACGCCAAGATCACCGGGTACATATCGAGCAAAGCCAGCATGCGCGATCACCACGAGCAACACAGAAATGGCACGCAGTCCATCAAGACCCGGAATATAGTGCGATGACGTACCTTTGATTGATCTTTGATAGATAGAGAAGTCGGTTCGTTTGAGAGTGGTCAGCAGTTTTGGCACGTGTGCTTAAGCCTTCGTCGGGTGCTTCCATCCAACAGTGTTGCTGTCGATGGCGCTGGGTTTACTGAGTGAGTGGACGTCTGCCTTTTGAAGAAACTGGNAGGAGACGACNATGAGCATAAACAGGAAGGAGAGGTTGTTTCCTTGAAACAATCCGAACTCAAACGTNGACCGAGCCAGCCCGGACCAGACAATCAGAAATGCTATGCGTGAGCGAGAGTTGATTTCGTTGTGGCCGTACAGAACGAGCCCCAGACAGCGGGCCAGGTACCAGAGCACCATGCCTAATCCGAGAAAACCCGTCTGTAAAAATAGCTCAAGAAATGTGTTGTGAGCATGAGGGATTTTGAATAGCGGCAACTCGGGAACAAATCCCAAAGCAGAGCCCCAGATCGATGACGGTCCAAACCCGATTATTGGTGATCGCATAGCGACCTGAACCGCATGTTCCCAGATGATTGTCCGGCCCGTCAAAGTCATGTCCTCGCCCGATGCGAGCAACACAGTTTGAATAAGCGCTATAAATACCAGAGCCGGCACGAGAAACGCAATTGATGCCATCACCGAAGAAATCACTTTGTCTCGGAATGTTTGAACAAAAAGTTCCCATGCAAACATCACGCTGATGCTGCCAATAAGCCCCGCCGTTTTGAGGCTTGCTTCAGTCGACAGCAACAAATACGCGCTTAGCCCGGCAAGTAGGAAGCGATGAGACCGCTTGATGTATCCTTTGGAAAAAAACGATACGATAAAAGCGATGCTCATGATCTCAGCGAGACGGCTCTTATGCTTGAATACGCCCTGTGGAAGGCCTGCCAGGTTTGTGAAGGATTCCTGATCAACACCTCTCATGACGCCATAGGAAGGGAGGAAAAGAATATAGAGTAGACTTCCTGCCGCTATCACCAATAGTGCATAGAACGCAGCTTTCAAAAACTGATCATACCTGAGTGTGCTTGCAATCCCCCAAGCCGTGAGAATGGTGCACAGGAAAATCATCGCGTTGATGAACGAGAAAACGTAATCCATCGACCATGCGGAAGAGGCAATATAAAATCCCGCGAAGAGTACGATCGGCCATTGATAGTAAAGATTGATTCGAAGTGCTCGTTTGCTTTTCATCAGGCGAAGCATGAAGAACAAATAGACCGGGANAAATTTNGATGTGTTCAGTATNCGATCCGAAAATGAAATGTTNCGGTCGAATCCAGGCCCAAAGATCCACTGTTCGATGAACGCACCTGAGAATACGATTACNGNGAAGAATACCATTATACTGGATAATGATATCCTCATGCCATTTCTTGCTGTGGGATATGCATAGGATGGAGTCATTTCAGGTTTTCCATCAATGCAATGAAAACACGTCTTGAGCCATTGACGGCTCCGTTGAAGACGATTGCGGAATTGTCCCGTGTCCACGCNGGGTGAGGATCGATACGTAGCGCGGATTTTGGACCATTTATGGTTGGGGTTGCATCAATGCGAACTAATTCCTGAGCGTGCGCTCCATCAATTCCAACACGCCGAATGGGTACGCTGCCGTCTACGTAGGAAACGGGTTCGCGGGGATAAGCGTCAGTCAGGACATGNGTTTGNCCTGGGCACATGGTAGGGTGACCGGACCCNCGATGTGGTTTGCCAACATATCGAAANNTGCTGCCNTCATATTTNAANAACGCGAACCGCAANACTTCGTCGTTTGAGGTNAGCCGGAAATCAACTTTGAGTTTTGACGAAGCTTTGCGTGTCGCTTTCTCCAAAAACCGTTTNACTGGTGTGAGCAATGAACGTGGCTTGCGTTCTACCAAGTTCATGACGATCGTTTCTCCGTCTGGNCACCAATTGGGATGATGCCCGCCACGCCAGGTGGCCGCGTCGATAGCTGTGTGGATGTTCCCACCGTCACGATCGCAGGTGATGAGATAACTCTCCCGCCGCCCATTATCGCCTACCCACCGGATCACGAACATGATCCGCGTACCCTGCGGGTTCCATTTGACGTGAAACCCGTAGAANCCACCAGTTCNNAGATCAATGTCCTCAAACGTTNCAGGCTGTGCNGCGACAATTTCCGCCAATGATACCAGAAGTCGGGACTCTCCTGTCCTCGTATCGATGATGTGAATTCCGTCGCTACTGCTCGCGCCCGAATGTTTAAGACNTGATAGGTCACGAACGATGACGCCATATCCAGGTTGAACGTGGGCGATACGACGAAGGCAGGGGGATAGAGCGTGGTCTCCATCCGGAGAGACCATGTATACCGTATGCTGCAGCTTTCGTTCGGACTGGCCGAGTATGTCAACCCTCACACCGAATGGAATCCATGTGGTGGAATCCATTCGATTGAAGAAGAGGTCTGTGTCCGTTTTCCCCCATTGGGCCTGAGCCCCTAATTGGGTATCCCAAGCGGCTGTGGCAGAGCGATAGACCTCGACACCCATCACCAGGTCTATTACCACGACATCGGCGTGGTCTCCTGGGGCAGGTACTCGGTCTTCGAACGGAAACTCCGTTACCACGAGGTATCGTCCGGAAGGGCTAATGGGTGACGTGTCGAAGAATCGATGAATTGCAGGCTTGCTTCCAGGTGTCAGACAGAACACTGGAACAAGCGGATCGTGCTCCAGATACCGTGGGAAGGTGTCAGCAAGAATCGGCATTTGTAACTATCGCTCGTTCACGCGGCAGTACGCATCAATCAGTGTGTCGACTTGGAAGTCCCAAGAGAGCTCGCTCTCTACTCGTTGCCTTCCATAGGCGCCCATTCGCGCACGTTTTTCTGGATTGTCGACGAGTTCAAGGATCTTGTCCGCCATGTCCGTACTGTCATTCGCATTGGCATACAGAGATGCGTCTTGCGCGCTGTAGCGACCTTCCCGGACATCGAATTGAACAATGGGTTTTGAGAACGCCATGTACTCAAGAATCTTGTTCATCGTGGACTGATCATTCATTGGGTTTACCCGATCGGGGTTCACGCAGACATCTGCCGACGAAAGAACTTCGAACAGGACATTATCTGGCGCGCGACCGGTGAAATCGACATAGTCTTCGAGGCCGAGCGATCGACACTGATCTTTCAGCGCATCGAGGCTGGGGCCTCCGCCGACGAGGCAGAACTGAATATCCGAGCGCGCTCGTTCGAAGACGATGTGATGCGCCGCTTCGAGCAGGAGGTCGATGCCTTCCTGATCCCCCATGACTCCAACATAGCCAATGAGGAATTTACGTCCGTTCCGAAGCGAGTCATTGTTGGGCATTTGCCTAAGGCGCGTCAGGTCCGGACCAGAGCGAACAACGAACGTGTCTTCTGGTTTCTTCCCACCTCTGCTGTGGGCGATATCGCGATAGCTATTGTTTGTGCTGATCACAACATCAGCGCTTTTGAAGTTCAGTTTCTCCAAAAGAACCATCAATCGCCAGAACAAACCGCGGCGGTTGAATTTCGCTTCGTATAGTTCGGGATTGATGTCGTGATGATCAAAGATGTACTTCCGACCGAGTAGTTTGAACGGCCAGGCGACGAGGAACAGCAGGTCGGGTGGGTTACACCCCTGAATCGTATCGAACCCACGGGACACAAATATCTTCCACGCCAGCACCGTTTCCCAAAACAGTGCGGCTGAATATTCTGCGAGATAGCCAAGGGCGCCTTTTGCATCGACCGGCAGTGGATGGCGATGGATATGGACACCCTCGAGATATTCATATCGTTCTTCGAAGCCTTTTCCCGTTGGGCAGATCACGGAAACTTCCGCGCCTGCCGCGACAAGCGTCCGACATTCCTGCCAGACGCGACGATCGAATGGCAGAGGAAGGTTCTCTACGATGATCAATATTTTGCGACCTTCGAGTTTGCCTTCGTGCTTCAGGCGATCTTGCCAACCGGACTGAGCGTCCGGCTGGTGCTCGCCTTTATTAGCGCTTCGGAGATTGACGACGTTCATGCGAGCGCATTCAGGTCGACGATGTCCTGTCCTTTTGCAAGGTTCAATTGTTTGATGGTTGGATTGGCAACGATGATCCGGTCATACTGCTGGGTTTCAGCAATCTCTTTGGATACCAGTAGATTTTGCAGTGCGGGAAGTTGGGTATAGGCATAACCCAAGTTCGCGCCGACGAGTTTAGTTGCATCAACCGCCGGATCGAAGATCGACAAATCGTATCCGTCTTTCAGCAGATTTCGTGCAAGGTCAATATTTGGGCTTTCTCTCANATCGTCAGTATTCGCCTTGAAGGCCAACCCNACGAGAAGAACNTTGGCGCCCGCTTTGAGGCCTTTTGTNGTCATCTCATAAAGTCTGAATTTGTGNGCGTCGTTCGAGCGAAGTAGTGAATCGATCAAATACGTGCCAGCACCACAATCACCTGAAATGTATTGAAGCGCTCTGACATCCTTTGGTAGGCAGGATCCGCCGAATGCTCCGCCAGGTCGGGTGTAATACGGAGAAATGTTCAATTTTGTATCTGAGATGAAGATCTCGTGTGTNTTGGCAGCGCTGATACCGAGTTGCATGCAGACACGTCCGATTTCATTTGCATAAGCAACTTTTACCGCGTGCCAAGTGTTATCGACGAACTTGGTAATTTCAGACTCGCCATAGCCGACATAGAAGACTGGTGCTTTGATGTTGGCGTTCAGTTTGTCCATATTTGCACTCGGNTTCCCATCGCGCGTGCCAATGATGATCTTCGGTGGTTCGAAATAGTCTTTGATCGCCGCGGCTTCGCGCAAGAACTCAGGGTTGTAGACAAGTTCAATCGTGCGATCGAAGACTTCGTCCCCGAGTTCGGAGCGGAAAATGGGCTCNANCAATCCAGTAACCGTNCCAGGACGGACGGTAGATCTGTATGCGACGGTTAGGGGTGAACTTCTATTTGGGTCTACTGCCTGTGCGATCTGACGCGATACTTCAGCAATATAGGACATATTGTGTGATCCGTCNGGAGCGCTCGGTGTCCCCACACATACAATCGCGAGATCTACGTCGGCCAGCCTATCCCCAATGTCAGTGAAGGCGGACACTCGACCAGCATCTTTAACTTCGGTNAAAAGCTCTTGAATTCCAGGTTCGCTAAAAGGTGCGACNCCTCTGTTGATCTTGTCTACCTTCTGGCCACTGACGTCAAAGCCAATGACGCTGTGGCCCTCTGATGCGATACAGCACATTGCGGTAAAGCCGACATAGCCCAGTCCAAAAATTGCTACTTTCATACGGGGTATCCTTTGTTTGATAGTCGTNCCGTCCCGACAGAGATGTGCAGAGCTCACGCAAGGGCGTGTTCAGCGCTGACATTTCAACGTCTGTTGGGGTTGGTTCGACTGATGGGAGGTGTGGAAAGGCTCGTTGGTTCAGTGTCCAACGGAACCGAATTTTCGACGTAGTGCCTGAAAGGGAGCAAGTGCGTATCGTTCCGATAGCCAGGCTATCGGAATGGTCACGATAAAGACGATAATTACGTTAGCAACAAGAGTTCCGTATCCATTTCCGACGCCAACATAATCACCCATTGATCGCAGGTAATTACAGGGAGCGAGATGCCAAATATACATCCCATAAGACAGTCTTCCCAACAGTTTGAGGACCGGGACGTCGAGTAGACCGATAATGAAGGCTCCGAACTGGGAGAAGAACAGGAAGAACATGAACAGAATAATGGAGATATTCTGAAGCGAGTATCTGTATGTCGATCTGAACTCATGGCTCCGAATGGCGAGTGCAACGAGCATCAACGCTAGGGACGCGAACAGTATGATAGGCCACGTCTTTGAGACGAATGTCGAAACTTTCGCAAAGCGATAGCGACATACGATTGCCATTNCGCACCCGATCAAGAGGGAGTCGATCCGGCTCTCTGTTGCGACGTACGTATAAACGCTGTTTGCGTAGGAGATGCGTTCGATCGCGAAATTCTCAAAAGCGTACACGCGATAGAATGGAACAAGGATGATGTAGAGAAGTGCCAGAAAAACAAATCGGAATGGAGACTTCCGAGTTAGATAATAAGCTGCAGGCATCACGATGTAGAAGTGTTCTTCGATAGCAAGTGACCAGAAGTGTCCGACTGGAAACAAACTGGTCTCGCTCGTCCATTTGAAGATCTTTGNGTAGTTCGCGAAATAAAAGGCGGGCGCGATTACATCCATCCAGTTGATATTTGACAAGATGAGGCCCGCGGCAACCACAAACAGAAGGTATAGGTACAGCTCAGGTGTCAGTCGCAAGTAACGACGAACATAAAAGTTCCTGATTGAAAGTGCTCCTGAATTCTCCCATTCCGAGATCAGTAGGTTTGTTATGAGAAAACCGCTCAATACGAAGAAGATGGTAACGCCAAGTCCGCCGGGTATGATGTGACCGAACCCTGCATGGGCGACCATCACCAGTCCAACGGAAAAGGCCCTGATGCCGTCGAGTCCTGGAATGGAGCTCTTTTCGGCTCCATCGAATATGNAACGATAACAGCTTTGGGGGGCGCAACTTTGCGTCATAAAAATACCAGTTGTCTTGATTAGCTTAGCAAAAGCAGCGCTATGGAAGCGAGCTCAGATGTGGTTATCCACCGCGAGCGAAGAGTACTTCACGGAAAGTGCGTACAAGAATGATAAAGTCTCTCCAAAGAGACCAGTTGCGAACATACCAGGCATCCATCCGGGCGCGTTCCGCAAACGTGGTGGAGTTACGGCCATTTGTCTGCCAGATGCCNGTAATCCCTGGCCGCATGCGTTTGTAAGCAGCGATTGAGGGACCGTACTCTTCGATTTGAGGGATGGTCATAGGGCGTGGACCAACCAAACTCATGTCGCCGCGAAGAATGTTGATAAGCTGAGGAAGCTCATCCAGATTGGCTTTCCGTATGATTTTTCCAATTCGCGTAATGCGCGGATCTTTTTGTAGTTTTTGATACGCGTTCCATTCAGCGGCGACTTTGGGATCCGATGCGATCATCTGNCTCAATCGTTCTTCCGCATTCATGATCATGGAACGGAACTTCAGGCATTTGAATACTTCGCCGTTCCGACCAAGCCGTTCCTGTCGGAACATGGCGGGGCCGCCATCAAGCTTGATGAGCGATGAAATGATAATGAAGACAGGGGAGAGAACTAGAAGCATCGTGAAAGACACTGCGATGTCAAACAGTCTCTTCGTCGCGAGNGCCAAGGGCCTCGCAAGAACATCGGGCACTTCCAGGACAGAAATATCTTCAAGAGGATAGNTATGTACCTCGGCCTGGTTCGGTAGTGGGCTGCTCTGAGCAGAGAACANGAAGGGAAGCCCTTCCGCGACCAGTGATTCGAGTACCTCGTGCTGTTCCTGGTCTTCAGGCGCCGGGGCATAGATGATCACAGATCCCGAACTCGTGGCTGCCCGCATGGCATTAAGAAGGTTAGTGGCAGCATTGCCCGAGCAGAAAAACTTCTTCGTGAGCACAATTCCCAGTTCATCGTGTTTCTCAATGAGCTTTGAAACCTGGTCCGCTCTGTTTGGCGCCGTAAACAGGACAGCGTTATTCGTCCAGATGTTCGCCGANCGAAGTATATGTCCGGCAATCANNCGACNGATNATAATCAGNGGAACCAGCAACAACCAGTAAGAGAGAGTGAGNAATCGTGACCCAACCTCAACAGTCGCGAATTGTGTTGCGGCTGCGCAGATTAATGCCATTCCACAGCCGCCGAGAATTTGTCCGAGTCGATTGATCAACGCCTCTCGTCTTCGATAGTGACCCTTGGAGGTGAACCATGCGAATAGTGCGACGGTGAACACGAAGATGATAGATATGTGAAATGTAAATTCAACGGATTCTNTCGCTATGGGGCGCGCGCCCAGAAGAGGGCGAATGGCATTGCTAAGCGTAACTGAGACCAGAACCGCGAGAATCGCGGAAACGATATCTGCGTATACTAAAACAGTCGATTTCGTGTGCTGAATTAGGAAAGATGCGGGGCGATCAATGTGCTGGTCAACATCACGCGCCGGTCCGTTTGAATTCAAGAACATAGATTGCCTGTTTCCAAGACGTACAACGACTATGCATCTAGTCGTACGCGCCTACGCTGTGTCTTCCATGAGCAACGAAAGCAGTGAACGGATAAAGTGAAATCGCTTTGAGAGGCGATGACACTATTTCGGCCGCTTGCTTTCCGCAGACCGAAAACTCGTGATGGGAGTCGCTTCACGAATATCCGTCGAGAAGTATTCCTGTCGGGCTCTGAAGTTGATTATTGATGTTGAGCAAGACGACTAATGAAAAGCTACCGCACTCCCGGGTGCAAGCATTTGAGCTCACGCGGAAGTTATTTGGGTCGTGTTTGCGAGGCCTAGCTATAGAGCTGCGTAGGCGAGGTCAATGGGGAATTCGACGAAGTTTTGAAGTCAATTTTCCGAATATCAAAATTTGGTCGTTCGTTGGTCTATCCGATTGCATTTCGTGCACTGGGGGTGCTGCATCTTGCCAGCAAATTTCGACGCCATGTTCGGAGGGTGCGCGAGATATATAGAAGACGGCCCACTAATATAGTGGATTTCCTAGAATTCAGTAGGCAGAAATAGTTCTTTCTTCTTTCGCTATTCTGCGGTTGGGAAGTGCCGTTTTTTGGACGTGGTACTTCTTTCGGCTACCAGATGCGTTACCCCATCGGGTTGATCCCCTGAAGGCGGTCCGCTGCTAGTCTCGATCTATCGAACAAGAATCAGAGGCGGGTGGATACAATGCAGCCGGTGCGAACTACCGTAGAGCATTTAAGTGCGAGTTCGGATGAATGGTTCGACATTGCAAATTCGGTTGAGGTCGTCCTGGATCGAGCAAGCCCTGCGTCAAGACTTGATATCGTTCGCCAATTGCAGGTGGCCGGTCACAATGACTGGACAGTGCTGCCTGGCGGCGAGCCAGGTGACTGTCGTCGTTTTCTCCTCGCGATGATTGATGGTGGACATAGTGTCAATGCGTCCGAGCATACCGTGAAAGCCGCGATTCAGCGCCGATTGGATCAAGTCCGTATCTATCTGAAACGCATCGGACCGGACATGGAAGGTGTGGTCCTTTATGTGGATAGGTCGCATTTTATGTGGCGTGGCGGATTGAAGTCACCAGCGTACCAGATCTGGTGCGAGGCGTGGTGTCGGTTTCGCGCGATTCTAAAAGAAACCCGCCCGCAAATGAATGTCCGGATTGTCTTTGCCCGGCCGGAGTCGTCAGAATTTGATATTTGTCATTTTGGAATAGATGGTGCCCCGGTCGGTGGGCGGCGTCTGCTAAATTGGTGGCGAGACGCAAGCATAAATCACAGGCATCAGTTCCGGGAGCGGATTTTGTTGGCTCGTCGTTTGGGCGTGATGGTAGATTTCGAATGCAGTTACATTCATGAGAGTTCGGCCTCGTTTGATGTGCGGCGGCCTTGGTGTCCTGTATTGGAGTTTGGGCGGTCTTCTCAGCGCCCTGGCGATACGGATATCCAGCGTGTGAGGCTGCATCTGGATCCAGGACAAGATATGCCGTTTGTATTTGATGGGCAAAAGTACAATTGGGAGCATCGCATGGACATTCACCTCGTCGAGAGAGGTGACGAGGACGAGCAGTTTGTTTGGCGCCCGGCAGATATGAGTTTGTTTTCTCTTGACCCGAGCCTTTGGCTCGTGCGGTCGGGCGCCCTGGTCTAGGTTATCTTGATGGGGTGCTCGAATGGGGGGGGGGCTGAGCCTATCCGGAGCCNANTTTAGACCTCCGGTGCCCTTCACNTNGATACCGTGGTCTTGCAGAACAGGCGCTAGGAAACCATCGTCCATGTTCCCATTCGATTTACTGAANCGATCATCCAGTCCGTCCGGCTCNCCCGGAAAGCGCGCTTATGCGATTGGTGATATTCATGGATGCTTCGACTTGCTTCTGGATCTGGTCGCGCAGATCGAGGACGACAACGCGCGGCGAGCGCCAAAGGAGCTTGCCCTTGTGTTTCTCGGTGATCTGATCGATCGCGGGCCNTCTTCACGATCCGTGGTGCAGTTTCTGCGAGACGAATTATCTGTGCGGCACACATGCCATTTCATCGCCGGGAATCATGAAGAAATTCTCGTCCGCGCGTTAAGCGGCGAAACGCAGCTGATTAGACCCTGGTTGCAACAGGGCGGCTTGGCGTGTGCGGAGAGTTACGGTGTGCAAAGCCGTGAGCTGCGTGATCTGGATGAGTTCGAGCTGCGTGAAGTTTTGCTATCCGCCATTCCATCTGACGATATTCAGTTCATGTCCGGATTTCATGACTATGTGCGCTTTGGCGATTACCTTTTTGTGCATGCTGGGATCCGTCCCGGGATTCCATTTGAGCATCAGACACCGCAGGACATGCACTGGATAAGAGAGCCTTTCCTGAGGTCGCGCATCGATCATGGTCTTGTGGTCGTGCATGGTCATACGATTAGTCGCGAGGTGGATACCTGTGCCAATCGGATTGGACTGGATACNGGCGCGTATCGGAGTGGTGTTCTGAGCGCGCTGATGATTGATGGGCAAACGCGGCACATACTTCAAACTTGTTCTGCTGACGTGTCAGAACCTGCCGTCTGACCCCCAAATGGGGGAATGGTGACATGATGGTTGATTGGGTATTTTCGTAGGCAAGTAATCATATTGCACTGTCACGTTCACAACGAACAATGTCTTGCAGGGAAGATAAGATGATGAACAAAGCTCGTCTTTTGGTTAGCGCGACAATCGTCGCCGCATTCGCCTGCGGAATGGCGGCGGCAGATCAGGCGGAAGGAGGTGCCGGTAGCGGTCCCATCGGAACCTTGTCTGGAGTGACAGGGGCCGTTGAGGTGCAGCGCAGCGGGATCACTGTTTCGGTGACGGACGGCTTCCAGTTGATGCCAGGCGACAGGATCATCACGGGGGCAGATGCCCAGGTTCAAGTCTCCGCCCCGGGGTGTTCTCCCGTAATTGTTGGGGAGAGTAGTTCAATGGCAACAGGCGCGAATGTTTGCACAGCAGAAATAGTGCAGCTTCAGGCGAGCAACTTCGGTGCTGCACCAGTTCAGGCACCGGATAGTGCACCTCTACTTGGGTTCAACAGCCCAGTTGTTACCGCCGCGGTAGGGGCTGGTGTGCTTGTTGGTGGCGTCATCATCATTAATGAGCTTGATGACGATGGTGACCCAATTAGTCCGTAAGGGGTGTAATTGTTTCTGCGCTCATCATGGTGTGATGGTGAGCTGTGCTGATCGCGATCAATACAAGCACATGTATATTTTTGACGGGCTGGATTGTGCGCAATCTCAGCTCGTTTTTGTATGCCGATCTGACGGCGTTCCAGGTCATGCTTCATTTTCCAGCTTGTTGGTTAGTCCAAATGTGGGGCCGTCTCGGGTGGCTTTCGATGAGGCAAGATCATTGGCACCTAAATTCACGACGGGGTCAGCTGGGCTGGATTTAAAAATCAGCCCACGAACAACAGTCTGTCGGGGGATATCTATGTCAACGGTTTCGAGCTGCGTGGTTTCTGATGCAGCACAGGTTCGCCATGAAGTGCATTGCGGCGAGTTCAGGCACTGGTACGTGGTGCAAAGCAAGGCAGGACAGGAGGCTCTTGCCAACTCCCATCTTTCACGCCAGGGCTACCGATCTTTCCTGCCAACCTTTGAGAAGAATGTGCGGCATGCCCGAAAGGTTGTTCGTCGAAAGAAGCCGCTTTTCCCTGGATACCTGTTTGTTGAATTAAATCTTGAGAAAGACAGCTGGTATCCGATAAACAGCACGATCGGCGTAAGCAGGGTGCTGAGTTTCGGGGGGCAGCTGGCACAGCTCCCGTTCGGTCTTGTTGAGCGCATGATAGAGCTGTCTGATCGACAGGGAGCAGGCAGTGTTCAGCCGGAGTTTACGCCTGGGGATCGTGTGCGCGTCCTATCGGGTGCTTTCGACAACTGGATTGGCGATGTGGTTTCGTTGCCGGATACGGATCGCGTAACCTTGCTGGTTAGCATGTTGTCGCGAAAGGTTCCCGTCACTGTCAGGCAAAGCCAGCTGCAAAAAATCGGCTAGACAGCAGTAGCTGTTGGCCACTTATATGGGCCACAGCACNGAGAACTGCGTGCCACGGCCTGGTTCGCTATCNATGAANATTGCGCCGTCGTAGGACTTGGCAATATTGGAAACGATTACGAGGCCGATGCCGGTTCCCAATTCTTTCTTGGTGGTGAAATAGGGTTTCAGCACGTTTCGTCGTGTTGCCTCATCCATGCCGGCTCCGTTGTCGGATACTTCAAGGCAGAGATATTTCTGTTCGCGTGTGGTGCTGCCGAAGTCGGGTTGGCGTTCTGCGAACTCCTCTGGCGCATGATTGATTTTGATTGTGAGTTCGGGGTTGGTTTTGTTCGCCCTCAGGGCGTGTCGCGCGTTGATCGAGAGGTTCATGATCAATTGTTGCAGATCAGNGACGTCAATTTGGTAATCCTTGATAGCTTCATCAATGGAGACGTGCACCTTGGTTTTCTTGCCAGATCCAAGCTCTATGAGTGTCANGATCTCGTCGATGACATCGGAAACATTGTGAGCGCCTGCAGTTTCGTGTCGCTCGTGCGGATGTATCAGCCGCTCTACAAGCAGGCCTGACATTCGTGATGCGGCGAGAATTCGTTCAGCATAAACGTGCGCGTGGCGCTCCGGATTGGACAANATAAGTGTNGCAAACCCNGCCGTTGCNGCAATCAGATTATTCAAGTCGTGCGCGACGCCCTCCACAAAATGACTNTGCGAATGAGNTTGTGCTTTCGTCNCCNTCTAGCGGCTGGTCTNTATTCATAACTGTNTTCAATTTCCTCGCGATCGGATATGCGTGATGTGACAATGAAGTGTGATGCTGCTGGCGGTTTGGTGTGCCCAATTTTTCCGATGCGCTTCAGACGTTGCGTCAAACATTCGTGGCGTCGGCAAACATACTGGCGTCTAGAGTCTAACGTATATTCCTCATGTGCCGTTCCCAAAGATTCGGGGGTGGAAAGCTTGGTGGCTTCACTTTGCCATTGTGAGGTGGCGGTCCCATCATATTGTTCCGCCGGGGGCATCCTGCGTGATGCGCCACATTGCGGGTGATGTATTTCCAAAGTTGATTGATGGAACATCACTTCCTGCAAGCTGAATTCCAAGTCAATGCTACTGCCTAGCAAATGATCATTCTTGCATCATCTGGTAGGAAGCAGTGAATCAATTTGAATTTTGGCAGCAATGCCCCCCGTTTAGGGTAGTAATTGATATGTTTTTCTATATTCAGTTTTGGCTGCTCGTTGGTGTCTATCCCCTCATCAGGTTGGACGGCAAGGTGCATTCAGGCGCTGTATCGAAACTGAGTTAGGCTAGCATTTTGACCGACGAGCAAACCCAATTTTCGAGGGGGAGGCTATTAGGGGGGGCCATATGGGGGTATCAGTTGGCGTGTATGTTTGGGCTATACTTGTCTCCACACTCTTGGGGGCGATGGGCGACCAAAGCGCATCATCAATAATCTGATCGGACCGAATATTGTGACTAGTGAAACTGGTATGAAGATTCTTGTGGCTGATGATCACAGCTTGTTTGTGGACGCCTTGTCCTGCCTGCTGGAGATGTGGCCTGACGTGGCAAAGGTCGTGAAGGCATCAGACTATGCGAGCGCAGTGCGCTCCTTGTACGACAATCCGGACACTGCGGTTGCGTTGCTTGATATCAGAATGCCCGGCTTGGCTCTTCCATCAGGCTTCGCGAACTTTCGTGAGATCATGCCGGATGTAAAGTTGATCGCGCTTTCGGGTATTGCCTCGAGAGGTGAGATCGAATTAGCCCTTGAGGGTGGGGCTAATGGCTTCATTTCAAAGAGTATTTTGGGTCACGAGTTCGTCCGGGCGGTGCGGGACATTTGCAAGAATGAAGGCTCTGAGAAGACCCGGTCATTTGGCGTAATGGCCCATGATCGCCAGGTGAGTGTTCGGTTCACTGAGCGCGAGCAGGATGTCCTCGGACTGCTTCAAGGCGGAATGACGAACAAGGAAATGGCTCGCGAGCTGGGATTGTCTCCCGAGACAATCAAGATTTACGTGAAGTCTATTGGGGACAAGCTCGGTTCGCGGAACCGGACGGAACTGATCGTCCGTGCCTTGGAAGTTGGAGCCATTCGTCACGCGGTCTGACTTTGACATAATGCTGCAAGGATATGCGGGTTTTGTGGCAGAATGCAGACTATTTTTCTCGGAAGCTGCATTTTTCTTCTAAAAATCAGTTCACGAATGAAGCGTATACTTAGGGCTTCGAGGTTCCCGCTCGACTAGGTGGGGGAGCAATAGCTGCCCCTGTTCACGAAGATTGGTTGCTGTGCCAACAAACCTCACTAGAGCGTATTGTTCGTGAGATGGATTTGCATATGGCNGCGGAAACTAAAACATAGTTGCTAGTAATCACTAGGTTTTCTGNGGCGGAAGGAAACTGAACGATTACCCTTTCCTTCAATAAACTATAGGGTGTATCTACTAGCGCTAATCGTCAANAGTTNGGGGGGCGTCATGAGCCAGAGTCGGATNGATTGGGACAAGCTCCGCGTCTTCAAAGTAGTGGCTGAGATGGGTAGCATGACGGCTGCCGCTGCTCGTCTGAATGAGTCGCCGCCGACCGTCAGCCGCAAAATGGACGAATTGGAGAAGTTCCTCAGCAGCAAGCTGTTCACGCGGTCGACGCGAGGCATGGAGCTGACGGAGACCGGCAAGATCGTCCTGCGCTATTCGCGGCAAATGGAAGATGCNGCAAATCAGGTGCTGAGCGAGGCTGTTGGCCAGAGTGATGGCTCAGAGGGGCGCGTCACGATAGGAACTGGCGATGGTGTCGGGCCGTACTGGATTGCGCCACGTCTCGCGCAATTTCANAAGGTGCANCCGAAAGCGCAGGTTCGNATGCANGTTCAGGAGCAGGAGCCTGATCTACTGAANGACGAAGTCGANATTGCAATCCAGTTCACCGAGCCNAGGGATCCTGAGATTATCTCCCACAAGCTGGGTACGCTTCATTATATCGGCTTTGCTTCTCAGGATTATCTGGATGCGCAGGAAACGCTGCCGTCGAGCCTTTTTGAGTACTATCAGTATCGCTGCATCTTGCACGAATCGTATGTGCGCCAAGTCGAGCGATGGGCGCCGAAAGCGGGCGAATTGAAGAAGATGATCGACTTTGCGTTCGTGACGAATTCGGCGAGCGCCATGATCGAGCTTTGTCGCCNAGGCGGNGGAATCGCCCTCCTGCCGACNTATCACAAGGAAGTATTCCCGGACCTCATGGCGNTGGATATGTCTGAAGTGGCACCGATCCAGTTCTGGATCGCTTATACCGACCAGACGCGCCGCACGCCTCTTGGAAATCTCATGATCGAGTGGATCAAGTCATTGTTCGCCAAGGATGCATCGCCTTGGTTCACGGATGACTTCCTCCACCCAAAAGAACTGAGTGAATTGTCTGCCACCGGCCAAGAGCCCGCGGCTAAAAATCGTGCAGTGGGTTAGGTTGAGGTCGCCGTTGGGTCGGACTTAGTCAGTCGACATAACGCGCAGAACTTTTGCCATCATGCTAAGGCGTTCCTTGGACGGCGTCCGATCAATCCAGGAGTGGCACTCTGCCCGCACCTTGGCGGAAGGATCGGCATCCTTGCTATCGTCCGCGTTCTCGTCCTCGAACAGGCTGGCAATGGAAACGCGGAGAACATCCGCAACATTCGCGAGCATGCCGGCGCTGAGGCGATTTGTGCCGGTTTCGTACTTCTGCAGCTGTTGATGGCTGATGCCCAGCTCGGAGCCGAGTTCGGCAAGAGTCAAATTACGGTCCAGACGAAGTCTTCGGATTTTTTCGCCAACCATCTGATCGACTGCCGTTGGGGCTCTGGAAGTAGATTGCTTCATGATCTGCTCTCTCCATATATCCATCAGAGGTGACAAGTTTTCGCGCAAAGGGTGTTATAGCAAGATTGCCGTTACCCCCAAAAATGTAATGCGCGGAGACTTACGTATTACGCTCCGATTATGAATCCAATACTGAACTGCTTTGGGGTNTGAAAAAACCCATATAAAGCAGCGCTTTGTGTAATTCGTTTAATCCATGATAGGGCGCAGCGGTCGCCACCATAGGTGGATTAAACTTGCGTAACGATCAGTAATCTTTTTTCCACTTTATAGAGAGCCTTGCCTCTCCGTCTGTAGTAGTTTCTGAAGTAACCGAGACTTGAGGTCTTGGCTCCCACTCAACCTCAACGGAACTTCCTGCGGCGCCTGCTGAGTTTAACTCGAGATATACATCCTCCGCGATGTATTGTCCCACACCTACTTGGGCGGTTCCTTCTTCACTCGTGCCAAACGACAAGCGGTCTACGCCCAACGCTGCCTGGAGCTCGGAGGTCGGGTCGAATCCCGTGCTATTGCCACTCAGTTGCGCGATTGAATTGGCCAATTGCGCTGCTTCGAGTGCGGACAGGTCGACCGATGAGCGGCCAAAGAGCAGGCGGGAAAGAATCTCGTCTTCCGGCAANTCCGGTGTGCTGCTCAATTCGATGTCGGGTCGCATCGGTGAGCCGGTTAAAGCGACCGTCGCTTCAAAACCGTTGACGCTTCGCTCGGCTTCGATGTCCAGTCGCGCGCGTTGGATGGGCCCATCGAAGTAAACTGTCCCACTGTCAAAGACGAATGGGCGGCCAGCCAGGGCAAGTGTTCCGCGTCGCATACTGGCGCGTCCGTTAAGTTGCGGGTCAGCTGCCGTTCCGGTCAGTTTCAGGTTGGCGCTCCACTCACTTTCAAGGCCGCGCCCGTCGATATAGACACGCCGGTCAGCTGTGATGGCCAGATCGAGCGCCAGGGACTGGCGGAATTCGCTTTCGCCGGCTGCGAACTCGCCGTCTTCCATCCATCGCACGTCAATCGCTTGGGCTTTCGATGAGGGAAGATTGTCGAGATTGAATTCTGCCGATTCGATGTCCAGCTTGCCATTCACTGTGCGAGATACCGCGTCTCCGGTTAGCGAAATGTCGCCATCCGCTCGCAAAGAGTCGCCGTCGCGATTGTAGAGCAGCANATCCGAAAACTCGGTCNNGAGANTTGTGTTNTCANNNGACAANNNTCCNAGGATCTTNGCGGAGCCGCCGTCCGCGCCGTCGCCTGATCCNTTCAGTCGTAGCTCATTGTCGCCATATGCCGCTTCGAGACTCAAATTCACGAGCCGAAGACTGGTTGCGCCAAATTCGTAGATGCCATCGCTCAAATCCGCGTGGGCGCTGAATTGCGGAGATTTGAGTGGTCCACTGAGGCTGGCTGATGCGTCGATTATTCCGCCGATGTCGTGGCCATAGGCAAGTGCGAGGGATCGCAGATCCGATAGATCTCCATTGAGGTTGGCGGTTCCTTTTACCGGGGCNTCCATATTGAGATGCGCAATCCCGTCCGGATTGGCGGATACGGGCAATGAAGCGGCGCCAGCGAGTCGAAGGNCNCCATAATCCCCGGCCCCTTCAATCGTCAGGGCCTGGCCGCGCAACTGTCCGACCAGTTCGATGGCAAGGGACCGTTCCAGGCCGGGGAGCGGCCCTTCAACTTCCATGTCAAACTGACCTTCCGGGTTCGCGCCGAATAGCAGGAAGTCGCCACGGCCATTNACCATCACGCGCCGNGTGGCGATGCCTGCCGATGCCATCACGGGGGCCAGGTCGACGTTTGCGATCTCGAACTTCATTCGGGGCGTGCGTGTGTCTTCCTCAATGCGGGCTTCAATCGATCCGCCGAACATTGCGAGGTTCGCCTCGATGGATGGCGTGTCTCCCAAGCGCCAGCTGACAGGCTGGACCGAACGAACTGCTTCGCCAAGCAGTGTGCCATCCANCTCGATCTGGCCGCTNGGATAATCGGCTGCGAAGTCTGCTGATCCAAGCATGTCCAGTGATGTCGGCCGGGCATCATGGTCTCGTTCGATTTGAACGGCGAAATTGTATCCTTCCGGAGCGTTTTGGATCTTCCCNGTTACGGAATCGAAGCGCAATGAAGGGGATAGCCAGACGTCACGCACGTCGCCAGATGCGANGATTGAAGNGTCTTCCTCTGGAGGGCGCCGAATTTGAACGGCGANATCGAACAGGCCCACCCGTCGAGACTCAAATGCGAATCTGTCTCCGGTGGCATTCAGGTTCATGTCGAGCCCAATGTCCCCTCCGTAAACCAGCGATCCGCTGAGTTGGGCGGTGTCGTATCTGGATGATATGTTTCGGAGTGCGAACACGCTATCGGCCCAAGAGGCGGTGGCGTTCACCGCGACAGGCTGCTGTCCCATCTGGCCTGCCAGCTCAACCGGCCCCGCCCAGGAATTGTCCTCATTCTGCAACTTGATCGTTGTCTCAAGGCCTTCAATCTCAACACTGTCCCGCGCGAGGCGGCCGCCGGAAGATGCGAAGCGAACTGCGTCAATGCCATTCGAGCCGGTCAATAGGACTGTGCCGTTGCGAAGCTGTATCTGCGTGCCAGAGATCGAAAGCGCGTCGCTTTGCGCGAACTGGACTACCAGATCGGTTGTGTCGCTTGCTGCAAACCTGCCTGAGCCCGTTGCGCTGAGATTGCTCCCCTCGAGCGATGCGGAGCGAACGACAAACGTCTTCCCCTTTCTCTGAATGTCACCTCGCAGCCGCGCAGATGCACCCAGCGCATCGACGGCGATTGCGTTCAGAGCATCAATATTCTGGATGCGGAGATCTGCTGAAATGTTCGGTGCGTCGAATGTGCCGTTCAGCGCAAGAAGGCCGCCCGCGGAGAGGTCCGGGGCAGTTGAGAGCAGTCCCGAGACATTTTGCAGTTTGACCTGCAGGTCGAGTGTCTTGTCTCGAGTGGATACGTTTCCACTGGCATCCGCTCTGCCGCGCTCGAGCCGAGCTGTGGAGGGAGACAAGCTCAGTTCGCCAGAAGTCCGGTCGTATTCCCCAGCTACCTGCACACTCGGCGTTTTCCCCAGAATTCGTAAGGCCGTCTGGTTCGACTTCAGAATGCCTTTGCCGGCCAATTGTCCTTCAAATTGAATTGTCTGCTCGTTCGAACGAATCTTCACAGGCCCGCTAATCTGGTCAAACGGGAGGTCGGATCCATCGCGGCGATTCAGAGTCGCGTCGCCTGACAGTGTCGGTATGCCCAGCGGGTCTGCTAGCTGACCTGTGAAAGTCAGGTCTGCGGAAAAGTCAGTAAGCGTCTCAAAACCTGTAAAGGAAAGATCAAGATTGAGTGGGCCATCAAGATCACGTTTGCCACTCCGATAAGTGCCGTTGGCGGACAGTGTGCCTGAGGCAACGTTCGCCGATAGCTCGAAAGGTGCCTTTTTCTTTCCGGTTTCGGCGTCCAGCGTGACACGCGCGGATTGTCCGACAAGTTGTCTTACCCGGTCTGATACGGGCAACCGCTCGGCGTTGATGGTTGTGTTGGCGCGCAGCTTGCCATCGGTGATCTTGGCGGTGAGTTCGGCGACTGTCGCATCTGACAGTTTCAGTTCAGCAAAGCCATCACCGGATTCCAGCGTGCCGCTGGCGCGCGCGATGAGGGTGGCGTTTTCGCCTTCTGGCAGATTGGTGAGGGTGGCGATCGTTCCGCCGGCTGGTGCTTCGATGTCCGCATCGATGCGGAAAGCCCCCGAAGCGTTGCGCGTCAGGCGCGCATCTATCCTGTCTCCAGCGCCTTCAAGGGGCAGGGCGGTGAGCGCGAGTTCAAACGTCCGCGTTTTTGGTAGGCGCAAATTGCCATCAATTTCAAAGGCCGCCGTGGGGCCTGCGACGCCTTCCTGCAGTAATAACTCGTCAATCGCCAGCGTATCGAGCGACACTGCCCAATTGCTGGAGCCGGAAGAGTTCCGTTCATCGCGTTGGCTGAGGATCGGGCGACGGATGACATTGATCCTGTCCGCCCCTATCAGGTCCAGCTTCACTGTTCGGGATACGAGACGCGCGGGCGACCAGGCAAGGTCTATGCCTTCGGCGGTGAGCCATACGCCATCTTCATCTGATATGGTCAGACGTGCAACAGACATCTGGTCCAGCGGATCTCCGCGCAAGCCATCGATTTCTACCGTTCCAAGTGGCCCGGCTTCTCGACCATCAATCTGTGCCTCCAAAAAAGCGCGACCACCGTTGGAGGCAATCCAGATGCGGGCGGCAATCAGAATCGTGCACAGGACGAGCAAGACTGACAACGCCGCCATCAGCCAGAGACGTCTACGGACCATGCCGAGAAGGGAGTGAAACGCTGCCATCAGAACGCCTGTCCGATAGATACGTAGATTTGCACGGGGTCGTCACCGTCGCGGCGATCCAGAGGTGTTGCAATGTCAAACCGTACTGGACCGAAACCTGGATAGAAGCGCACGCCGAAGCCGACCGACGTTCGCATCTCGCCGATGGCTTCATCCACAGAGCCGGCCGCAGAGCCGGAATCGACAAAGGCCACATAACCCCAACGTTCTGATTTGCGCCAGCGAAGCTCGGCTGATGCGGCGAACATCGCGTCACCCCCGATGATGTTTCCGTCCGCGTCGGTCGGGGAAAGGGACTGATACTCAAAGCCACGGACAGAGCCGCCGCCACCCGCATAGAATTTGCGATCGACCGGTACATCGTCCTCGCCGAGGAACGTCCCGACCTCTGCGCGCACAGCGGCAACCAGCCGCTCCGAGATCTTGTGATAGGTTGACGCCGAACTTGTGATCCGCGTGAAGGGCGCTTCGCTATCGCCGACAGAGACGCCGGGCTCGACGCCAAGCGAAACACGATTGCCGGATTGAGGGTCCAGCGGTCGTTTCACCGTGTCGTAGGTTGCGCCTAGCGGGAAAGAGAAGGTGACCTGCTCCTCATAATCGTCCTCGCCGGCAGCGCGCAGTTCGTAATCCGTCGAGCGCGTCGCATCGATGGTTGCGCCCGCAGATAGCGTGAAGTGGTCGTTGAACGGTTGCGACAGGCTTGCCGTGGCGCTGATGCCCTGCAGGTCGTAGGCATCTGTTTCTTCTGCGCGGATGCCTGTCTCTGCAGAAAAGTCGCGACCATACCTGCCAATATTGGGACGGTCATAGCTCAGTGTCAGACCACTTGTGAGAGTCGCGATCTGCGCATCGACACCGAGCGTGTCGCCAACGCCGGTTAGATTGCGGCGTTCCCAACTCGCTGTGGCGCCGACCCCTTCAGATGTTGAAACGCTGATACCTGCGCCGATGGATCGGCGCTTGCCTTCGGACAATTGCAGCTCAACGGGATGTAATCCATCCGCCGCCGGATCTTCCTGGATCTGGACGCCAATACCATCAAACAGTCCGGTCCCGCGTATGCGGGTGCGAAGCGTTTCCACCTTTTCCGGAGTGTAGTAGTTGCCGAGTTCCCAATTGCGAAGAATTTCAATCGAGCGATCTTTCGTCTCCAGGCCTTCCGGAATGATCAGTTCGCCGAGTTGGACGCGTGGTCCCGGAACGAGTTGGTAGGTCAGCTCCAGCGTTTTGTCGGCGCGGGAGGCAAGCGCGTCGATGCCTTCGCTTTCCGCGAAGGCATACCCTTCACGACGGAGCTCAGTGACGAGCCGTCGCTCCAATTCCTCAATGTCAGTGGTTACGGCCCATGTGCCGATACCCAGTTCATCAGAGGCGATGCTCAGCTTGTCCAGAACGTCAGCTGGTAAAGTCTCCGTACCAGACAGGTTTATCTCGGCGATGGTGAAGCGCTCGCCAACGTCCACGTCGAGCTGGGGGCGCATATCCATGTCTTCCACAAGGTCCGGGCTGACCACCGCCATGAAGTAACCTTCGGACGCGAGATATTCTTCCAGCGCGCTGGCGGCCTGGGTTGCGCGGCGCCTCACGTCCAGCAGGCTGGTTGGTTCGCCTGCGCGGATCTCGACGGATTTGAGCGCGCCGCTTTCCAGTTGTTTCGGTACACCCTCGATTTTGACCGGAATCGTCGTGTTGCCTGAGCCGGTCGTTTCGCCATTATCAGTGAATGGAAGATAGGCGCAGGCAGGGGCCAGGCTGAGCGCCAGGCAGCAGACAGCGATCCTGCCGAAAGGCGGGGCTGAATTCTGCGCGGGGCGGATCGCCCGATTTACCATCTTCCGTGTGATCCTTGCGTATCCATTGAGATATGTGCGCCATNGAGCTGAGTGTACGGTGAACAAGATTGCTGAAATTTGTCGCGCCTCCCCGGATATCTGCTTTTTTGTACGTTTGGGCGGTCGGAAGGGTCCTCGAAAATCTCAGCATGGGTCAGATTGCGCTCGTATTCGTGGTTTACCATATTCAAGGCTTCATTCTTTCCCACGGGGATTTTCATGACATATCTGATGGTTCTGGGCGGCCTCATTCTCTTGTTCATAGGGGGTGAAGGGCTGGTTCGCGGATCCGTGAGCGTTGCGCGAAAGCTCAACATTTCCGAACTCGTGATCGGGCTNACGCTGGTTGGCTTCGGCACATCGGTTCCTGAGTTGGTCACCAGCTTGCGAGCCATCAGTGAAGGCGCGGTGGGGATCGCTGTCGGAAACGTTGTCGGCTCCAATATCGCGAATGTCCTTCTTGTTCTGGGCGTAGCGGCCGTCATTCATCCAATCATCACCAACCCGCGGGCTCTGATGCGGGATACGTCCATCATGGTGATCGTGACGGCTGTNCTGTGTGCGTTGATCTGGTTTGATTTGTTCTCGCGCCTTGCCGGCTTCGTACTGGTCGCCGCATTGCTGGCCTATATCGCCTTCTCGCTGATCGCGGATCGGACTGCGGGCGACAAGGCGGCGGACATGCATGCGGAGGAGGGCGAAATCGTCGAGGCGAACTATGGCATTGTCCTCGGCATTCTCATCGCGGTTGCGGGCTTGGCAGGCGTCGTCATCGGGGCAAAACTGCTGGTTGATGGCGGTGTCGTCATCGCGCGGGATTTCGGCATCAGCGAGACAGTTATTGGTCTTTCGATTGTCGCTGTCGGCACCAGCCTGCCTGAACTTGCCACATCGGCTATTGCGGCCTTCCGGGGCAAGGCGGATGTCGCGCTCGGTAACATCATTGGTTCGAACATCTTCAATATTCTCGGCATTCTGGGCGTAACGGCACTGGTGCATCCGTTCAGTGTCCGCGGCGTACCGACCGGCGACGTAACGGCAGATGCGATGTCGTCCGGCTTCAGCCACAGCCTGATCAGTGTTGGCGATATTGCNGCTCTGCTTCTGTCTGTCGCGCTGATGGTGGTCTTTGCGATTTCCGGCAAGCTGGTTGCGCGCTGGGAGGGAGCGGTTCTCCTTTTCGCATATGCGCTCTATATGGGGCTGACCTTCAATCTCATTCCCGTACCGGCGATCCTTTAATATGGCTGACAATCCGATCTATCAGGGGCTGGGCCAACTCGGCCAGCAAACCGACCAACCGCAAAGCCCCGAGACAGCAGAGCTCGAGCGGGTGGCAAATCCGCATGCCGACACGCTCTATCTCACGCGCTTTGTTGCGCCGGAATTCACGTCCCTGTGTCCGGTGACGGGCCAACCCGATTTCGCGCACCTTGTCATCGACTACGCGCCGGGTGATTGGCTGGTCGAATCCAAGAGCCTCAAGCTCTACCTGACCAGCTTCCGCAATCACGGCGCGTTTCACGAGGAATGCACGGTGTCTATCGGCAAGAAGATTTTTGACTTCACCGAGGCGAAGTGGCTGCGCATTTCCGGATACTGGTATCCGCGCGGAGGCATTCCGATTGATGTGTTCTGGCAGTCCGGCGAGTTGCCAGCCGGGCTCTATGTGCCCGACACCGGCGTCGCTTCTTATCGCGGTCGGGGCTAGCGCGACCAGCGCGTGACGATATCCGCCATGCAGGCGCGTCCACGTTCGGGTGGGTCGATCTTTGATGTGCCGAGATAGATAAACCCGGCGACGCGCTCTTTACCAGTGAGGCCGAGTGCTTCGGCGACCTGCTTGTCAAAGGCTGGCCATTCGCTGAGCCAGGCGCCCGCCCAGCCGCTGGCATTGGCGGCGAGCAGCAAATTGTAGCACACGGCCCCGGCGGACAATTCCTGTTCCCAAATTGGGGTACGCCCATCTTCCTTTGGTGAGGAAATGACGGCCACCACGGTTGGTGCGCGCAGGAACAGACCTGCGGCCTCCATCAAATCCTGTGACTCTGCATCTTCCAGGGTCTCGCCCCGAATGCGCGCCAGTTCCTGGCCAAAGTCGGCCCGCGCGTCGCCTTCGAACACGATGAAACGCCAGGGCGTCAGCTTGCGGTGATCCGGTACGCGAGCGGCGATCTCCAGCAACTCATCCAGCGCGTCTGGCGTTGGGCCGGGTTCGGAGATGAAATGTTTTCCCGCCGAACGTCGCCGGGCCAGCAATTGCCGCGCCTCCGCGCTTGGGCGTGTTGCCAGCATTGGGGTTCCGATGGCGGGGGCGGGGGGGAATCGCTTTGTCATGGCGGCAACATAGGCTCGCGTGAGGCCCACTTAAAGCCGCCTGTTAACAATTGCCGTCTTGAGCTTGGGCCCCGAAAAGCGTACAAGAGTGAACAGTGTTCACTTTCTGAACGG
>NZ_NHCK01000093.1:0-23870 GCF_002172815.1 Hyphomonas sp. TMED31
GGGGGCTGGATCTTGGCGCTAGCGATGTGATCTTCACACCGGTCGACAAGCAGGAATTGCTCGCGCGGGTACGCACACAAGCGCGCCGAAGCCGGTATATCGAGATGTTGCGTGAGCGAGTTGACCGTGGACTGGAACTTTCAGTCATAGACCAACTGACAGGGCTCTATAATCGTCGCTACATGAACAACCAGCTCGAGCAGCTCTTGCAGCGGTCCAAAATGGGCGGACGCCCTGTTTCGGTCATGATGGCCGACATTGATCATTTCAAGTCGGTCAACGACACGTACGGGCATGATGCTGGGGACGAAGTGCTTCAGGAAGTGGCCAAGCGGCTGAAGACGAATAGTCGTGTCATGGATGTCGTCTGTCGCCCGGGCGGTGAGGAATTCATGGTCATCATGCCGGAAACACCTGGCGGACTTGCCTGCGCTGCGGCAGAGCGAATTCGTCTCGCGGTGGCCGCTTCGCCTTTCAAGATCTATGGCGGCGCGAAGGAAATCACCATCACACTCAGCGCTGGCGTCTCTACGGTGAACGGTCCGAGCGATACGATCGCCGACCTGACGAAACGCGCGGATACGGCGCTGTATCAAGCGAAGTCCGCTGGTCGCAATCGGGTTGAAAGTATCGCAGCCTGATTGACTTGAGCCGCCGCGCGCCGCAATCCGCTTCGGATGACTGACCGGTTCTCGGCATTTCGCCATTCTTCCTATCGCAGATATTTCCTGTCTCGCTTCCTGACATCGCTGGCCGCGCAGATCGTATCTGTTGCCGTCGCCTGGCAGATGTATGACGAGACCCAAAGCGCTGCGCTGTTGGGATGGATCGGTCTCGTTCAGTTTCTTCCCGCACTCCTGTTGGTAGTCGTGACCGGTGTGGCATCGGATCGTCTGGGGCGGCGCAATGTGATGGGCGCTTCGGTGAGTGTGGAACTGCTCTGCGCGGCGGTGATTTTGACGCTGGCTGTCACCGCACGATTCGATCCGCTGATCGTACTGGCGACGTTGACCGTATTCGGTGTGGCGCGAGCGTTCTACACTCCAGCGTCCTCGAGCTTGGCGGTGAATCTCGTCCCACGAGAGGACTTCGCAAATGCCGTCGGTTGGTTGGCCTCCTCTTGGCAGACTGCGTCAATCCTCGGTCCGGTCGCCGGGGGGCTTTTGTATGGTGTTTCAGCGGGTTTTGCATACGGAACGGCCGTGTCGCTTTTTGCGATTTCAGCGCTGCTCATCTTTTCGATTCCAAAGCCGGAGCAGAAGATTGAGCGCGAGCCGACCACGTTGAGTGTCCTACTCGGTGGCTTCCGCTACGTGTTCAATCAGAAGATCGTGCTGGGCGCGATTTCGTTGGATCTGTTCGCCGTATTGCTTGGCGGGGCTGTGGCGCTGCTGCCGATCTATGCACGCGACATTCTGGAGATCGGGGAGGAGGGCCTTGGCTTGCTCAGAGCCGCGCCAGGCATCGGTGCGCTTCTTATGCTGGCCATTATCACCATTTTCCCGATCAAGGATCATGCCGGTCTGATCCTGTTTGTCTCGGTGGCCTGTTTTGGTATCGCGACGGTTGTGTTCGGCCATTCGAACATTGTCTGGCTTTCTATCGTAGCGCTCATATTCGTGGGCGCGTTCGATATGGTTTCAGTCTACATCCGCGAAATCCTGCTTCAGCTTTGGACGCCGGATCAGGTGAGAGGGCGGGTCAACGCCGTAAATTCCATTTTCCTCGGGGCATCNAANGAANTGGGCGAGGCGCGGGCCGGNTTCATGGCNGCNAANTGGGGCGCNGTNTTCACGGTNGTNGCNGGNGGNTANGCGGCNGTNGGNGTNGCTGCGGCNTGGTCAGTCCTNTTCCCCGGNATCCGCAAGACACGNGANCTGCATCATGGCGTGCCGGAANAATAGGCAACAAAAAACCCGCTCTNGNGNAGCGGGCTTTTCGAAACAATGCATGAAAAACAAGGATCTTACTTGATCTTGCCTTCCTTGAANTCGACGTGCTTCTTCGCGANCGGGTCGTACTTACGCTTGACCATTTTNTCGGTCATGTTGCGNGGGTTTTTCTTCGTCACGTAGAAGAAACCGGTGTCGGCCGTCGAATTNAGGCGGATCTTGATGGTGGCTGGTTTGGCCATGACGAATGCTCGCTTGTGTTAGCGTCTGAAACTGGAAAGCGGCTTAATGACGATGTGCGGGCCGGAAGTCAAGCGCCATTGCTGCTAGAGGCGGTCGGTTGTGTGGCCGCTGCGGGTCCAGCGCAGGAAAGGCGGNCCCCTGTTGAGCGATGGCTTGTCAATCCGCTCCTCGATTTCCCCCAGCATGAACCGTGTGACATTGGGCAAATCCAGATCCAGCGNGTCTTTCAGCGTCACCCATTGCAGGTCCGACAACTCAGCGCCATCGACTGGCGGCCGCTCGTCGATCAGGGCCTCTTCTGCATCCGCCATGAAGAAACGCGCATCGAATCGCTTCGGCCGGTAGGGTGGCGTGATCGCTCGGCCAATGAAGGTCAGGGGTGAAAGATGTGGCGCGGCGTCCAGATCGTGAAAAGGCTGCCAGCCAGTCGGATAGCGCGCCGGCATTTCCGCTTCACGAGCCACCAGAAGGCCTGTCTCCTCAAACGTCTCACGGATTGCCGTCAGGCCGAAGGCACGCGGCTTGCGGCGGCTCTGGATGCGCAGGAGGCGTTCCTGATGGGGTTCGAACTCGCACCACGACACGGCCTTNCCATCCTGAGGGTCCACGCGACCACCTGGAAAGACNTATTTGTCCGGCATGAAGGCATGGCGAGCGGAGCGCTTGCCCATGAGGACTCGCGGCTGCTCGGCGTCTCGGCGCACGAGAATCAGCGTTGCGGCGTCCTTGGGGCGGGGGCTGCGCTTTCGCGTTTCGATGACATCGCCATCATCTTCCTTGTCGAACGCTGAACCCATCAGCGTATTTGAATGAGGATTCGAGGTCATGTCCACGTTAATTCCGGCGCTTGCGCTTATGCTTGGGCAGCGTCTTCTTGTTGAATTTCGGTTTGCCGGACCGCTTGCCTGTTGGCTTGCCGGGGCCTGAGCGTCGACGTGAGTGGTGGCCNTTATCTGTTTTGGCGCGTGCTTCCCGGCGGCCCTTGGGGGCGGGCATTGGGTCGGAGAGCATTTCCAGCAGCAAGCCACCTTGAAGCGGCGTCACTTCTTTCAGTCTTACGCGCACGATCTGGCCAAGCCCGTAGGTCTTGCCGGAGCCGCGCGCATAGATTTGCATCGCGGCTTCATCCAGCACCCAGTAATCATCCGAAATCGATGAGATAGGTACGAAGCCGTCCGCGCCGGAACCTGCCAGCGCGATGAACAGGCCCGCGCCGGTAACGCCCGTGATGCGGCCTTCAAACTCGCTTCCGACCCGGTCTGCCAGGAAGATGGCGAGGTAGCGATCCGTTGCCTCTCGCTCGGCTGCCATGGAACGGCGTTCGGTGTCGGATATGTGCTGCGCCATTTCTTCCAGCCGCGCGGCCATGTCTTTCGACAGGCCATCCGGTCCGAGGCTCAGAGAAGCGATCAGAGCGCGGTGGACGATCAGGTCTGCATANCGNCGGATCGGTGAGGTGAAGTGAGCGTAGCGCACGAGGTTCAGGCCGAAATGCCCAAGGTTTTCTTCCGAATAGATCGCCTGGGCCTGAGTTCGCAGCACCATTTGCGTGACCATCTGGTCGTAGTCGCTGCCATCAATCTCGCCGAGTAGACGGTTGAAGTTCTCGGTCTGCGGGCGTTGGCCGATGTTCCACTTCATGTCGATGGTCTGAAGGAATTCGGCAAAGGCCGCGATNTTTGCGTCGGTTGGCGTGTCGTGGACGCGATAGATCAGCGGGCTGTTCTGCTTTTCCAGGGATTCTGCGGCTGCGACGTTTGCCTGAATCATGAATTCTTCNATCAGGCGATGGGCCTCGAGCCGTTCTTTGGTGATAATGCCATCAATCTCACCTTCCTCGGTGAAGAGAATTCGCCGCTCCGGCAAATCCAGATCCAGAGGAGAGCGGCGATCCCGCGCCTCTGCCAAGGCGGCGTATGCGCCCCAGAGCGGCTTCAGGACGGGCTCCAGCATCTCTTCGGCCTTNCCGCCCGGTTTGCCGTCAATTGCNGCCTGNGCCTCCTCATACGACAATTTGGCGGCTGACTTCATCATGCCGCGAATGAATCGGTGAGAGCGCTTTGTGCCGGCTTTNTCGAAGATCATCTCCACCGCCATGCAGCGGCGCAGTTCGCCCTCGCGCAGGGAGCATTCATCTGCCGAAAGTTNGAATGGCAGCATCGGCACGACGCGATCGGGGAAATAGGTGGAGTTGCCACGTTTCAACGCTTCACGGTCCAGCGGCGAGTCCGGCGTGACAAAGGCGGCCACATCGGCAATGGCGACAATAACTCGCCAGCCATCATCCAGCTGTTCGGCGTAGACGGCATCATCATGGTCGCGGGCGTCGTGCGGATCGATTGTGATCAGCGGAATTTGTGTCAGATCTTCGCGTTCGGCGGGAGCCGGTTTGGGATTTCGGGCCTGNTCCAGCGCAGCCTCGGGGAAGTCGACTGGAATACCATGCGCATGGATGGCCAGCAGGCTGGCCGAGCGAGGATCGCTNATATGGCCNATNACTTCCTGAATGACNCCGAGATTGGGGCCNTATTGGCGGCGGCCTTGCGGCTTGGGCGTTGTGATGACGAGATCGCCATCTTCCGCCCCGTTCCGGTCGGCTTCCTGGATCAGGAACTCGCGGCGCTCCTTGCGGTTGGCGGGGGTGACCTTGCCGCCGCGTGGGCCTTGTGAGTAGAGGCCGACCAGCGAATTGGTGAGGCGCTTTTCCAGCACCGTCANTGCGCGGGCCTTCCACTCGCCATCTTCCTGCTTGATCTTGCANAGCGCTCGGTCGCCTTCACCNGGCTCGGTGGCCTTGCCCTTCGGCTTGCCGGACANGCCAGTGTAGATGATGTCGGGCCCAAACGGACCATTGTCGCCCACGGCCTTTCCNATCAGGTCGCCGTTTTCATCGGTGTGCGTGAACTGGACNACGCCTGTGGGCGGGGGACGGTCAGCCTGGGCCCAGGCGCGTTTGCCGGTNCGCTCCAGCGTGCCATCGGCTTCCAGCTCTTTCAGGATTTCGCGCAGTACAGCGCGTTCGCGGCCCTTCACATGCAGGCCGCGGGCAATTTCCTGTTTGGTCGTTGCGGTCGGATTGTCCCGAATGAAATCAAGGACGGTTTGTTTATCTGGGAAACTCATGAGCCCCATATAGGGGAAGTTGAAGGAAAATGCGCGAGGCTTTTCTGTGACGCGTGGAGTATGCGCTAGTCCAATGCTGCGGGAAGCGCCATGACATCGACCGGTTCAAGCGCGAATGAGCCCGCCTGAAANCCCCATTCGCCAGTCAGGACCTCATAATGCAAATGCCGTGGTATGGCGTATCCGGCGGTGTTGCCCATCAGGCCTAGCGGTTGGCCAGCCTTTACGGTGTCGCCTTCCTGTGTGTTTTCAAACGCTTCCAGATGGGCGTAGCGGGTGAAGACACCGCTTCCGTGATCAATCACAATCATGTTTCCATAATCGTTACGAAAGCGCTGGCGCCGGACCACGCCGTCAGCGGCAGCATAAACCGGCACGGCGTCACGATTGAAGAAGTCCAAACCTTTGTGGAGCGATCCGTTTCGNGGACCAAAACTGGACGACAAACATGCGCTCTCAACTGGNGCGGCAGCGAGTTTTACCGTGCCGGCCATGACGAACGGCTTGAAGTCTGTGACATTCAGGTCGTCGTCGACATTCGGCCCGAAACTGGGCGCCATGCCTTTGCATGCAGTAAGGGAAGGCAGATANCCGAACGGTGCGGGTACGGGGGCAAGCGAGAGAAGTGTCGCAATTTCGGCGGTCTCGACGTCAGCAGACTNGNCGGCAACTGGTTCACTNTCGATCCGGGTGGGANTTTCNCGNACAAAACGGTNGTTCAGCTCCTGAANGACCANGAGAGANGCGAGNGTTANCGCCCCCAAAAATGCGAACTTCTCAACCGTAGACATGGCGCGAACCTGCATGGTGCACGATACCTGCAATTAATCACTGGTTAACGAAGAGTTCAAAGACGAACCGCCGAGACACACGCCCGACGATCAGTCGTCTTTCTTTGCTGCCGCTTTGGATTTGGCGGGNGCCTTTTTCTTGGCGGGGGCTTTCTTCTTCGCAGGAGCTTTCTTCTTGGTGCCCTTGGCCGCCTTGGCGTTGATCAGTTCGATGGCCTGTTCCAGCGTGACCGTATCTGGAGTTACGTCTTTCGGCAGGGTTGCGTTGGTCTTGCCATGCTTCGCATACGGCCCGTAGCGGCCTTCGAAGATTTCGATCACGCCCCCATCGGGATGGTCGCCGAGTGTTTTCAGAGCCGTGCTGCGAGCCGTCTGCTTGGCGCGTTTGTCCGCGATCAGGGTCACCGCATGATTGAGACCGATGGTGAAAACATCTCCCGGATCCTTGAGGTTGGCGTAGGTCTTGCCGTGCTGAACATAGGGTCCGAAACGGCCGAAATTCGCCAGGATCGGCTCGCCATCTTCCGGGTGTTTGCCGACTTCGCGTGGCAACAGGAGCAATTCGACGGCGCGGTCGAGTGTNATGTCTTGCGGNTTTTCCTTTTCGGCTTTCGTGAGNGAGGCGCGTTTCGGCTTGTCGTCCGTGGCCATCTCGACATAGGGGCCAAAGCGACCATTTTTCAGATATATCATCTGACCCGTCTCGGGGTGCAGGCCGAGTTCGTTTCCATCCGGATTGATCGCGGCCGCCGCATCGCCATCTGCGCTGAATTGGCGCGTGAATTTGCATTCCGGGTGACGGGAGCATCCGACGAANGCGCCATAGCGGCCGAGCTTCATGGACAGCTCACCCTCCTTGCACAGGGGGCATTGGCGCGGGTTTTCAATCGGGTTTCCGTCAGCGTCCTGNCGCGGGAACACATATGCGCCGAGTTCTTCGTTCAGCACATCCAGAACGGCTGACACGCGAAGATCCTTTGTCTCGTCAATGTCGGCNGTAAACTGTTGCCAGAACTCTTTCAGGAATGCCTTCCAGTCGAGCTTGCCATCNGAGATGATGTCGAGCTTCTCTTCCAGACCGGCGGTGAAATCATACTCGACATAACGCTGGAAGAAGTTCTCNAGGAACGCCGTGACAAGGCGGCCCTTGTCTTCAGGGATCANCTGCTTCTTCTCAAGGCGGACATAGCCGCGGTCTTCGAGTGTCGACAAGGTAGAGGCGTAGGTTGACGGGCGACCGATGCCCAGCTCTTCGAGTTTCTTTACCAGTGACGCTTCGGTGTAGCGCGGTGGCGGCGTGGTGAAGTGCTGCGTAGCTTCGGCCTTCAGAAGGTCCGCATGCTGGCCTTCGTCCATTTTGGGNAGGCGATTTTCATCGTCATCATTATCATCACCCTCATCGCGGCCCTCTGTGTAGAGCTTGATGAAGCCGTCAAAGATCAGGACCTGACCGGTCGAGCGCAGGACGGCGCGCTGGTCCTTTGAGGTCATGTCGATTGTGGTCCGCTCGAACCGCGCAGCTTCCATCTGCGAAGCGACGGCGCGGCGCCAGACCAGCGTGTACAACTTCTTCAGGTCGCCATCGCCTTTATACTCTTCCGGGCGAAGGTCGAAATTCGTTGGGCGAATNGCCTCGTGCGCTTCCTGAGCGTTCTTTGCCTTGGAGGAATAACGGCGCGTCTTCTCAGGCAGGTATCGGGCGCCGTAGTTTGACTGGATCATCGCGCGCGCTGCGGAATAGGCCTCTTCGGCCATGTTCACGCCGTCTGTCCGCATATAGGTNATGCGGCCTTCCTCATACAGTTTCTGAGCCGCCTGCATGGTGCGCTTGGCGGTGAAGCCCAGCTTGCGGGAGGCTTCCTGCTGCAGGGTAGACGTGATGAATGGTGGAGGAGGGTTTCGCCTGACGGGCTTGGCTTCGACAGAAGTTACCGAGTATCCGCCACCCCGCACGATCTCTAGTGCCTTGTCGGCGTCGCCTTGGTTGCCGAGCGTGAATTTCTTCAGGGTTTCGCCATCGAGGCTGTACAGGCGCGCTTCGAAATCCGTTCCGTCTGGCGCACGCAGATTGGCCCCGACATTCCAGTATTCCTGTGGCTTGAAGAGTTCGATCTCGTTCTCGCGGTCGCAGACGATGCGGAGCGCGACAGACTGCACGCGGCCCGCAGACCGGCTGCCNGGCAGTTTGCGCCAAAGCACCGGCGACAGGTTGAAGCCGACNAGATAGTCCAAGGCTCGGCGTGCAAGGTAGGCGTCGACCAGTTCGCCATCGATCTGGCGAGGGTGCTCCATNGCCGTGGTGACGGCGTTCTTGGTGATCGCGTTGAAGACGACGCGTTCGACCGGTGTATCCTTTTTCAGGGCGCGGCGCTTGCGCAGGGCCTCGACGAGATGCCAGCTGATGGCTTCGCCTTCGCGATCAGGGTCGGTCGCCAGTACAAGCGTGTCGGCTTCCTTGAGGGCGGCAGCGATCTCGGAAATCCGCTTGGACGACTTCGAATCGGCCTCCCAGACCATCGCAAAATCATTGTCGGGATCGACCGAGCCATTCTTCGAAGGAAGGTCACGAATATGCCCGTATGAGGCGAGGACTTTATAGTCCTTCCCCAGATACTTGTTGATGGTTTTTGCCTTGGCGGGCGACTCGACGACGACAAGTTTCATGCGCTTACCTCTTTAAGGCGGCGAGAGATGGGCTCGGGAGACAGGCCCTGTCAAGGCCGGGCTATGCTTAGCCGTCTTCCCGATAGGCTATGAAGGTGAGAGTACAAAACAGAACAAACAGCGGTGGGCTCCAAGCCGCGATGATTGGAGGTGCAGCACCTGTTGCACCAAGGCTGGAGGAGAATTGCGTGAAGAAATAGAGACCCACAGCCGCCAGTGAGCCGATGGCGAGAAGCTGTGAATTTCCGCCCATTCGCTGGAGGCGCAGGCATACCACAGCGCCGATCAGGGCCATCGACACGAACAAGGCCGGCAGCGCCATCAGGGCGTTCAGGCGCATTCTGTATCGCGAGGCATCCAAACCCGCAGCTTGGGTCTGGCGAACGAATTTCGGAAGTTGCCAGAAGCCGATNGTGTTTGGGGAGGCGAACTTGTCCAGCAAGGTCGTGGCGTCCAGCGTGGTAGGTATGGCGAGATTGTCCTTGAACTCAGGTGGCTGGTTCGGAACGTTCTCGATCACGCCTTCCAACTGCCAAAAGCCGTCTCTGAGCACCGCGCTGTCGGCATCNATGCGCCGGGCGAACGCATAATCATTGGTCGGGCGACCGTCGGCGTACAGGCGTTCTTCCTGAATCATTTTCACGTCCAGAAGATTTACGCCTCCTTGCGCAACGCGTTGGGCGTGGATGACAATCTGGTTGGTTTCATCTCCCTGCCGNAGCCAGATCCCGGTATCAGATACCGCAAGGGTCGGTCGGCCTTCGTTCAGAAGTCGGTCGCGGGTTTGCTCAAAGGATTCGGTAAGCTTCGCCGCGAAAGGGTTCAGCACCATCATGGTGAAAAGGCCGAGCGCGATGCCCAGGATCATGACGGGCGTCAGAAATCGCCAAGCTGATATTCCGCTGGCGCGAATGATGGACAGTTCAGAGCGCCGATTGAGGCGGGTAAAAGCCATCATGGAAGCGATCAGCAGGGCGAATGGCAGGGTCTGCTCCACAATCTGGGGCAGCTTCATCAAGGACAGGTTGAAGGCGCCGAGTATGCTCAACCGGACATCGCCACCAACCGTTCGCAGCTGCTCGACCACGTCGATCATGAGGATCGCAAGTAAAAGGATACCCAGNACGAGCGCGAGACCCATCAGGCATTCCTTGAGAATATATCTCTGGATCTTCGAAAACAGCGGCATCAGCTGGCAGCTCCCGTCGGATTGCGGAACAGTTCCAGCGGCGGGCGCTCAATCTTGCCGAGATGGCGACCTCTCGCGAAGTAGATGTAGCNGAGNAAGCCAATCACGCCGAGTGGGGCAAGCCATTGCAATGCATTCAGCGGCGGGTCATTGGCGGCGGCGGACTGCAGGACAAGCTGAACAATCAATACTCCGATCGCGCCTCCAGTCGCCCATCCAATACGCTTGCTGTATCCCTTGCGGCTGAAATCCCCGCCCAGCACAGCATATATGGCCAGCAGAGACATCACTATGTTCAAGAGTGGCGTTGTNAGACGACTATGGGCTTCAGCCAGGAGGGCGTCAGCTTCCTTGAGTTCAAAATAGTTCGTGCGGTCTACGAAAAACAGCTCGTGCAAATATTTGTCGGAGGCTTTCAGGACGAGGTCTGAATCCTCTTTCATGAATTCCGTCAAATCGAAGGGGTATTGTTCGAATTCAAGAATGGACAATTGATTGTTGGCGTCGAGTTGCTGGCTGATGGCATCCCTCAGCAGGAGNGTAGGGCTGCCTTCNTACTCGATCAGCGCGGCGCTTCGGGCGAGAATGTCTGTCGGGTTTTCCGGATCGGTCATGTCGGAAATCAGAACGCCGCGCAGTTCGCCGCCTGACTGCTCCCGCGCATAAAACGTGAGCCGTTCTCCATTGGAGGTGAATTGTCCGGGGCGGATCAGTGCAGCGGCCAGATCAGCACGCGCTTCAGCGACGGTTTCTCGCATGGCCCGCTGAGCCATCGGCTGGANCCAGAGGTTCACGGTGAGATGCGCNACNACGCAGAGTACAGCCAGTCGGAGTATGGGCGAGGCAACCTGCCAGCGCGTCATTCCTGCAGCCTGAGCGACGACAATCTCACTGTCCTTGTGGATCCGGTTCAGCGACCAGACGCTGGCCACGAACAGGGCCAGAGGCGTCANCAGGGCGATGATCTGTGGNGCGCCAAGCATGACAATATAGAAATATGTCAGAGCCGACTGCCGGTTTTCAAGGATCAGGTCAGTGCGGGAAAGCCCCTGAGCCAGCAAGGCGAGCATCGCCAGTCCGCCGATGATGATAACCACAGCTCGCAGCACTTCGAAAAAGAGGTATGTCTGGATCTTGGTCATANGGCGAGCGGCGGGCTTTTCGCAGAATCCTTCAGAAAGGGGTGATATTTCCCTAGCTAACGAGTTGCGCAACGCGCGTCGACGTTTAGTTTCCGCTGCAAATGGAGAATCCTCACATGAAAATCACTTTTGCTGATAGCGCGAAGGCCGACATCGTTGCCTTCCTGGTAGATGAAGNTGGCGACCTTTCCACCGCCGCCGCAGCTTTTGATGAAGCGGCAGACGGCCTGTTGTCCGAAGCGATGCAGGGTGGCCGTTTTACCGGTAAGAAAGACCAGCAGGCGCTAATCGTTTTGCCAAAAGGCAACGAATCCCGCCGGGCCGTACTGATCGGGGGTGGCAAGCCGGACAAGCGCGATGCCCGCGTTCTCGAGGGGCTCGGTGCAAACCTCTACAAATCCCACTCAGGCAGCGGTTTCAAATCTCTGGCCATTCATGCTGGTTCTGCCGAAGACGCCGCGCGAATGGCGCTGGGTGCCAAGCTCGCATCCTATCGGTTCGACACGTATTTCACCAAGCTGAAGGAAGAGCAGAAGCCGAGCGTCGACACCGTTACGTTTGTTGTTGACGATGTATCTGCGGCTGAAGCGGCGTTCCTGCCGCTTTCGGCAGGGGCAGATGGAACGTTCCTGGCCCGTGATCTGGTGAATATGCCACCGAATGACCTTTACCCGGCCAGCTTCGCAGAGAAATGCCGCGAACTCAGCCAGTACGGCGTCGAGGTCGAGGTTCTGGGCGAGGAGCAACTGGCCAAGCTCGGTATGAACTCCATGCTCGGCGTAGGTCAGGGCAGCGTGAAGGAAAGCCAGCTGGGCGTCATGAAGTGGATGGGCGGCGCCGAAGGGGATGATCCGGTCATCCTGATCGGCAAGGGTGTTTGCTTTGATACAGGCGGAATTTCGCTCAAGCCGGGCGCCGGAATGGAAGATATGCGCGGCGATATGGGCGGCGCAGCGGCAGTGACCGGAACGATCCGCGCGCTGGCCGAACGCAAGGCCAAGGTCAACGTCATTGGTCTTGTCGGCCTCGTCGAGAACATGCCGGACGGCAATGCGATCCGTCCAGGTGACATCCTGAAATCTGCTTCTGGTCAGACGATTGAAGTTCAGAATACCGATGCCGAAGGTCGGCTCGTCCTGTGTGACGTGCTCTGGTACGCGCAAGAGCATTTCAAACCGAAAGCGATGGTCGACCTCGCTACGCTGACCGGGGCGATTGTCATCTCGCTCGGCCATCATCATGCGGGCCTGTTCACCGAGAGCGATGACATCGCTGGCGAACTGACACAAGCTGGCCTGACGGAAGGCGAGCGCGTATGGCGCCTGCCGCTCGGCCCTGAATACGACTCCCTCCTCAAGTCGAAATTCGCGGACATGCGTAATATCGGTGGCCGTGCCGCTGGCTCGATTACCGCGGCACAGTTCCTGAAGCGCTTCGTGAAGGACGGCGTGAAGTGGGCGCACATCGATATTGCCGGTGTGGCCTGGGTCGAAGGCGAAAAGGCTGCGCATGATGTTAGCTGGGCATCCGGCTTCGGTCCGCGCCTGCTGGACCGCTGGATCGCCGACAATTACGAGAACTAATTCATGTCAGAGGCGCCAAAGCCGGAATGGTGGTTCTACCATCTCTCCCGCACCACGCTGGAGCAGGCNGCGGCGCCGCTGATGCAGAAATGTCTGGATGTCGGCTGGCGTGTGCTGGCAGTCAGCCCGAGTGCGGATAGACTGGCTGCGCTGGATTCCATCCTGTGGACCTTTGATGAGAAAACCTTTCTTCCGCATGGGCAGGCCGAAGCGCCGGGGCTGGATCCAGCACGCCAGCCAATCCTTCTGACCAGCAAGNCGGACAATCAGAACNNGGCNGANGCNCTGTTNCTNATGGATGGNACNAANGCNCCGGTCGATGCGCCTTACACCCGTTGTATGGTCATGTTTGATGATGGCGACACCGATACGCGCAATCTGGCGCGCCAGCAGTTCAAGGCCGCCAAGGATGCGGGGCTGGTGACGCGCTATTTTCAGCAGACGCCGGGTGGCGGCTGGAAAGAGGCAGGGAAGTAGGCCTCACGCCTTCTTCACGAATTCCGATTTCAGGCCCATCTGGCCGATGCCGTCGATCCGGCAGTCAATGTCGTGATCGCCGTCGACGAGGCGGATGTTCTTGACCTTGGTGCCGCGTTTCACGACCGAGGANGANCCCTTGATCTTCAGATCCTTGATNACAACGANNGTATCGCCATCGGCGAGCGGGTTGCCGTTCGAGTCGCGGATGATGCTTGCGTTGCCGTCGTCACTGGATGCGGCGCTCCATTCGTGGCCGCACTCCGGACAGATCAACAGCGCCCCGTCTTCATAGGTGTATTCGGAGTTGCAGTTCGGGCAGGGCGGCAGTGCACTCATGGGTGATTCCTGAATTTCGTTTCGGCGAGCCTGTTAGGCTCACGCAGGCGTCTGTACAAGAGCCGCCATCCAAGCTTGCCCCGCCGGGCCAGCGCCGCTATAGGCCGCGCGAGAACCCCTTTTCCCTTACAAGCAGGATGTCATCATGGCTGTTCAGCGTACTTTTTCCATCATCAAACCAGACGCGACCGAGCGTAACCTGACCGGCGCCGTCAATGCCGTTATCGAGCAGGCCGGCCTGCGCATCATCGGCCAGCGCCGCATCCAGATGACCGAAGATCAGGCAAAGCGCTTCTACGCAGTTCACGCTGAGCGTCCTTTCTACGGCGAACTGGTCGAGTTCATGACCTCCGGCCCGGTGGTTGTTCAGGTTCTGGAAGGCGAAAACGCTGTTGCCAAGTATCGCGAAGTGATGGGTGCAACGAACCCTGCTGAAGCCGCTGACGGCACGATCCGCAAGCTGTACGCAAAATCCATTGGCGAAAACTCCGTTCACGGTTCTGATTCTGAAGAGAATGCTGCGATCGAAATCGCGCAATTCTTCTCTGAAGCCGACATTGCTGGCTAAGGCCTCTGCCTTCGGGCAGCGAAGATTTAGAGAGGCCGTGCCGGAAGGTGCGGCCTTTTTCTTTGCCGCAGCACGAGCGGCCGGACTGGCGTTGCCATCCGGGTGAATTTGACTGCATTTTCTTGGGAAGGTCAGGTGTCCGGGAGGGGGAGCAGGTAAGAGTTGCCGTATTCCCGGTTAAAGTCATTTTCTTGTGCGCCACGTTCGGATGCAATGCCAAGAGATCCCAGCTTTCGCTGGCGAGTCGCATCGGGAATGAGGACCCTGACTTCACCATAGGCCGCCTCACGAAAATGGCGCGAGGGTTCGAAATCGAACCCCGAACGAGGCGGCGTTCGGCCCGACAGATCATCCGACAGCAGATTGACCACGACGCGCCCATCCCGCGTCACGCCCCAGAGCATTTTTGAGCCTTGGCGGCCGTTCGCGCGAAACCAAGCCTTCAGGCGCAGTATGCGCCAGTAGATCAGAGGCCAGACTGGCCAAAGATAGAGCGGCAGGCCCGGCAGGGGCTGGAAGAGGGAGAAGGANGGCATCGTCCTTCCAGCCTATGGGAATGAGCTATCCGACGAATTCGGTTGGCATTGCCGCCGGGGCTGGGAGGGCGAATGGGGCTGGGCTAGTCCCGCGCCTTTATGGATTCGCAGGCCTTCGCGAGCGCNTCGGGATACAGTGCATGTTCAACCGGAAGGATGCGGTTTGCCAGTGCGTCAGCTGTGTCGCCCGGCAGGATGGGGACAGACGCTTGCTGGATGATCTCTCCATCATCGACGCCCGGGCTGACCCAATGGACGGTACAGCCAGCCTCGGCATCGCCCGCATCTATCGCGCGTTGATGCGTGTCGAGACCTTTNTATTTCGGCAGGAGGGAGGGGTGGATATTGATCATCCGACCTTCCCACGTGTTTACGAACCAGGGTGTCAGGACGCGCATGAAGCCGGCCAGCGCGATGATTTCTACGCCGGCCGTTTCAAGGTGTTCATTCATAGCCCGCTCGAACGCTTCGCGGTCCTTGCCGAAGGTTTTGTGATCAATNGCAGCGGTTGGGATTCCCTCGTCGGCGGCTGTTTCCAGCCCCTTCGCATCCGGCCTGTTCGACAGGACCAGGACTGGTTTGGCCGGAAAAGACGGATCGCGCGCGGCTTCCAGCAGGGCTTTCATGTTNGAGCCCCGGCCGGAAATCAGGATCGCGAGCTTCAGGCGCGTCATGCGGGGACGAGATCCCCGAGGATAACCGGCTGTTCACCCACCACGCGGAGCTGGTTCATGACGATCTCTGCCATGTCCGGGGCGACCGCGAAGATCATGCCGATGCCCATATTGAAGGTACGGTGCATCTCGTCCAGCTCTACGCCGCCAGCTTCCTGAAGCCATTGGAAGACCGGGCTCGGCGCCCAGGCCGACCGGTCAATGCGGGGGGCGAGATGGTCCGGGCACATGCGCGGGGTGTTCTCGGTAATGCCGCCACCGGTGATATGAGCGAGGCCTTTGATCAAGTCGCCTTTTATGAGGGGCAGGGCGGCTTGTGAGTAAAGCCGCGTCGGTGTGAGCAGGGCTTCGCCAAGCGTCCCGTCGGAGAACGGAGAGGGGGATTCGTAAGACAAGCTTTCCCGCTCGACGATGCGACGGATCAGGGAATAGCCATTGGAATGCGGGCCGGATGAGGCGATGCCGATCAGCACATCGCCCTCGGCCATGTCGCTCATGCGGGGAAGAACCTTTGCCCGGTCCACAGCGCCGACCACAAAGCCTGCAAGATCATAGTGACCGGGCGGGTACATGCCCGGCATTTCGGCGGTCTCCCCGCCCACCAGCGCGCAGCCAGACTGGCGGCAGCCTTCGGCAATGCCNGAAATNACGGCTTCGGCGATGCCGGCTTCGAGCTTTCCNGTNGCGAAATAGTCNAGGAAAAACAGNGGCTCCGCGCCCTGGGCGAGCACATCGTTGGCGCACATGGCGACGAGGTCTATNCCGACCGTGTTGTGAATGCCGGTCTCAAAAGCCANCATCAGNTTNGTGCCCACNCCATCGGTGCCGGAAACGAGGACCGGATCCTCATACCCAGACGCTTTCAGGTCAAACAGCGCGCCGAAGCCGCCGAGGCCGCCCATCACGCCCGCACGGGCTGTGGCTTTTGCCAGCGGGCCTATGGCCTCGACCAGCCTTTCTCCTGCCTCAATGTCGACACCGGCATCACGGTAGGAAAGGGGAGTTTTGGATGTATCGCTCATGATGACTCGCGCGTTAGCATGGGGAAAACGTCTCTGCCAGTGCCGCTTGCGGTTTCGGCTGTCGCATTGGCTTGCTACAACAGGTTCAAACGGAGGCCGTCGACCATGATTCGTATCCTTTTCGCGTCCCTTTTTGCTCTCGTCGCGATGGGAGCAAGCGCCTTTGCGGATACGCGGGACGTATACACCGTCTCGAATATCGAAGTGGATGAGACGGCGGGTTCGCTCATCGAAGCACGTGAACTGGCCATGGCGTCAGCGCGGGTTCAGGGCGCCCGCGTGCTGATTGACCGGATTACGCTGGCAGAGGATCGGCTGCAATCGGGCGGCCTTGTTGTGGATGCAGCGCTGGCAGATCGCCTGTCGGCTGCCGTGGATGTCCAGGAAGAGACTGCGGGTGCCGGGCGCTATAAAGGCACACTGGCCGTCGTCTACAATCCGCGCATGGTACGGGCTCATCTTGATGGCCTGTCAGTGCCATATGTCGACACACAGGCGCCGAAGGGATTGCTGGTGCCGCTTGCTGGATCTGCTGGGCTGGATGCAGCGTGGCGCGAAGCGCTCGGTACCGGGCGCGACGAAACACTCTCCCCCTTCGTGACGGCCAACAGCCCCGGTTACAGCGCATACAGCGACTGGCTTGAACTTTCTCCGGAAGCGGGCGCTCTTGGCGCGCGTCGGGGTATTCTGGCAGAATTGTCGGGTGTGGATGGGGCCTGGCAGGTGACCGTATCCACAGTCACTGCGGCGGGAACGGAACGTGTCGGCACGACGCCCTATGCGTCGTCGCTGGAGGTTGCGGTTGACCGCATGGTGGCGCTGCTGGACGAGAACTGGAAGGAAGTTTCGGTTATCCGCTCAGGAGAGCGCACCCCAGCAACCGCGAGCGTTCGCTACACGTCGCTGGCAGAATGGAACACGCTGCGTGGCGCTTTGGCGCGTTCGCCATTGATCTCGGAATTCCGGATTGAGGCCATTGCGCGCGATGGTGCACTGGTTGCGTTTTCCTATGCGGGGGATCCGCCACGGTTGCAGAACGATCTGCTCCAGCGTGGGGTGTCCCTGTCCGAGAATGAAATGGGCTGGATCGTCCGATCGGCTGTGTCTCCATCGGGGGAACCGTGAGCGCGGATAATACCAAGGGGCCGTCCCGGCCAAGCCAGCTCAGCCTAGGCTTTCCTGCAAAAGAACCCACGCTTGATGCGCTGCTCGTCACAGAGGCGAATGAAAGCGCAATGGCTGTCCTGCGCACNCCGCAAGCNTGGCCATTTCCGGTCATTTGCCTGTTGGGGCCGCCGCGCAGTGGCNTGTCCGTTCTGGCTAAGGCCTGGTGTCGTGAATTCGATGGCAGCTTCTATGCAGCAAAAGAGTTCTCGCGTTTGAAAACACCCGGCCTGTCAGCGTTGGCNACGACAGCCGCGGTNGTCGATGACGCCGATCTCGTAAAGAAAAGCGAAAACCTGCTCACATTGATCGATTCAGCCGCAGCGGGGGGCGGGCGCGTGTTGCTCACCTCAAAGCGGCATCCAAGTCAGTGGCAGACATCTTCCGCNGATCTGAAATCGCGTTTCATGGCACTGCCGGTCGTCGANATTCGGGANCCGGATGAGGAAATGNTGAAAGCGCGCCTTGAATCTACGGCGGCGCGTTTNTTCCTGAAGCTGGAACCTGATCTCATTAAATATGTAGTTCCGAGATTGGAGCTATCTTATACGGCTATCGAAATATTTATTGAGAAATTAAGTGATAAGGTGACCGAAACCGGCCGGGCACCCAGTGTGCCTCTGGCGCGGGATGTCGTGGAGGAACTCGGATGGGCCAATCCGGATTCCGCGGCATTTGAGGACGACTAAACACGCGGAGCAGGCACGATGGCCGATGGACAAACTGGAACAGTAGAACAGCTGATGGCCTCGCCAGACCGCTTCCTGAATCGGGAATTGTCGTGGCTCGAGTTCAATCAGCGTGTCCTCGAGGAATCTTCGAATATGGACCATCCGCTGTTGGAGCGGCTGCGTTTCCTGTCGATTTCCGCCAGCAATCTCGATGAGTTCGAAATGGTTCGCTATGCGGGCCTGCGCGAGCAGGTGCGAGCAGGCATCGTGAAATCCAGCCAGGACGGCCTGACCCCGGCGGAGCAAGTGGAGAAGATTGAGGCAGCGTCCCTGAACCTGATCGCCGAGCAGCAGGAACGCTGGCGCAGCTTGAAACAGGAGCTACACGCCGAAGGCATAGACGTNTTGGGCGTGAAGGACCTCAACAAACGTGATCGCGGTGAGCTGGACAAGTATTTTCGGTCAAACATTTTCCCGGTGCTTNCNCCTCTGGCGGTGGACCCGGCGCNCCCATTTCCATTCATTCCCAATTTGGGNTTNTCGGTCGCGATCAATCTGATCTCAAAAGACAGTGGCGATGATCATGTCGGCATCATCCCATTGCCGGCATTCGTACGCCGCTTCATTCGCTTGCCGAACGGTACCAAGGGTAACCTCCGGTTCATTGCCCTTGAAGATGTCATAGGCATGTTCATCGATGATTTGTTTCCTGGCTTTGAGGAAAAGGATCGCTGTCTATTCCGGGTGATTCGCGATAGCGATATCGAGATTGAGGAAGAAGCAGAAGACCTGATCCGCGAGTTCGAAGTTTTGCTGAAGCAACGCCGCCGAGGCCGGATCGTCCGTATCCGGATGCAGTCAAGCGCGCCCGAAGATCTACGCAAATTGATCACGCATGAAATTGGCGCAGAAGAAGACGACATCGTTCTGTATGACGGCATATTGGGAATGGCCCAATTGTCGGAACTCATTGTAAAGGATCGTCCGGACCTGCAATTCCCATCCTATGAAGCGCGCTATCCAGAACGCATTCGCGAAATGGGGGGCGATTGCTTTGCGGCTATTCGGGCCAAGGATATCTTGGTGCACCACCCTTTCGAAACGTTCGATGTTGTCGTTGAGTTCGTGCGTCAGGCGGCAGCCGATCCGCAAGTGGTGGCGATCAAACAGACCTTGTACCGCACGACAGCGAACTCGCAGATCGTCGCGGCGCTGGTCGAGGCGGCAGAGGCCGGAAAGAACGTCACGGCGTTGGTTGAGATCAAGGCCCGCTTTGATGAAGAAGCCAATTTGCGTCTGGCGCGCGATCTTGAACGGGCCGGCGTTCAGGTCGTCTATGGGTTTATCGAATACAAGACCCACGCCAAAGTGTCTCTGGTCGTGCGCCGGGAAGGCGACGAGTTGCGCACCTACACGCATTTCGGTACCGGAAATTATCATCCGATCAATGCCCGTATCTATACGGACTTATCCTTGTTCACCGCGGATGCGTCACTTGGGCGAGATGCAAATCGTCTGTTCAATTTCGTCACAGCGTACCGTGAGCCACCCAAAGTCGGACCAGTGATGGAAAAGCTGTCCATGTCGCCATTGGACATGAAGCAACAATTGATTGACATGATCGAAGCCGAAGCCGATGCGGCGCGCAAGGGAGCGCCGTGTGGCATCTGGGCCAAGATGAACTCACTGGTCGATGGCGAGGTTATTGATGCCCTTTATGAAGCGAGCCAGGCAGGCGTGCCGATCATCCTGGTTGTGAGAGGGATTTGCTGTTTACGGCCAGGTGTGCCGGGACTGTCAGACAATATCTCGGTAAAGAGCATTGTCGGGCGTTTTCTTGAGCACTCGCGGATCGTCTGTTTCGCGAACGGCCAGACACTTCCGTCGCCGAAGGCAAAGGTGTTCATTTCATCTGCCGACTGGATGCCGCGGAACCTGAACCGTCGGGTCGAGGCACTCGTGCCGGTTGAAAATCCGACTGTGCATCGTCAGGTGTTGAATCAGATCATGGTGGCAAACCTGAACGATGAACAGCAGACATGGATCATGAGAGAAGATGGCTCGTATGAGCGGATGGACGTGGCTGAGACTGCAAAACCTTTCTCTGCACATACCTATTTCATGGATAATCCGAGCCTTTCAGGGCGTGGCAGTTCCTTGGAAGTCAGTCTTCCCCCACGGCTGAAACCGCGAGAGGGTGTCTCGGGGTGACGCTACCAAAAACAGAGCGCGCAGCCATCATCGACATCGGGTCCAACTCGGTTCGTCTGGTGATCTACAATGTGCTCGGCGCGTCGATCCTGCCGACCTTCAATGAAAAGGTCATGGCCGGATTGGGTGCAGGGCTGATGACGACCGGGCAGTTGTCGCCTTCGGGCGTTGAGGCTGCGCTAAAGGCGCTCGGTCGGTATCGAGCGATCCTGAAGGCGTTGAATCTGAAGAGTTTTACGGCCGTTGCAACCGCGGCGGTCCGATCAGCGGACAATGGTGCCGAATTCATTGGCCAGGCATCAAATGCGCTGGGGCGGAAAATTCTGGTCCTCTCCGGCGAGGATGAGGCCCGGTTGTCGGCAGTGGGTGTCGAGGCAAGCTTTCATGAGCCACATGGGATGATCGGAGATCTTGGTGGCTCCAGTCTCGAGTTCAAGCAGATCGGACCGAAAGCAGGTGGCGGTGAAAGCCTGATGCTCGGACCGTTGTCGCTGGTGAATGGCGACATTGACCTCAAATCCCTACGCAAGACGATCCGGACAGAACTGAAGAAATCTGCTGTCCTTGCCAAGGCTGAAGGGCGTTTTTATGCGGTGGGCGGAGCATGGCGGACGCTTGCCAAGTTGAACATGCATCTGGAGGGGTATTCGCTGCAGGTTTTGCAGGGTTATCAGATGACCAAGGCGCAGATTGACCGTGCAGCCAAGGTCTGTTTCGACAGCCTGACCAATTCAACAGCGCGCCTTACCCTCGAAGCCGTTGACAAGAAGCGAGCCCGCCATCTGCCGATTGCTGCCATTCTCGCGCAGGAAGTCCTGGATATGAGCGAACTGGATGGCATGACAATATCATCCAGCGGTCTGCGCGAGGGCGTGCTGCGCAATGAGTTGGGGGCGTCAGACAACGATCCCTTGCTGGATGGTGCGATCGCCTTCGCGCGGCTCGATCGCAACCAGATTCTCTTCGGCGAAGCACTGCACGACTTCATTGCGCCGGCGCTTGCGCCTGAACCGGACCTGTTCGGTTCTCCGGCCGCCGACCAGCGGATTGAGCGGGCGGCCTGCATGATGTCTGACAGTGCAGGCAGGTTCCATCCGGACCACCGGGCCATAATGGCCTATGATCAGGCCTTGCGCGCGCCATACACGGCTGTGGCGCATAGCGAGCGGGCATTGATCGCATATGCCGTCGGGTGCCGCTACCAGAAAGACTTCAAGCGCCCGGACGAGTATACGACACTGACCACACCGGAGCAGGATGAGCGTGCCCGTCAAATCGGTAGTGCGATGCGGCTCGGTGCTGTATTCTCTGGCCGGTCAGGCCCGATCCTGAAGCGGGCACAGCTCGTTCGCACAGCAGAGACATTGCAATTGAGGGTGTCCAGATCGGATTCGGCTATGGTGTCGGATACGGTCGAGCGACGCCTCTCCCAGACTGCGAGCCAATTGAGGCTGAAATCTGAAGTCGTGATCCGCTAATTGTCGCCGCTGTATCAGACGTCGAACAAGCGGACCTGACCTCCTTCGAATGACACGGCAAGTTTGCCGTTCAGCAATGCCTGAGCCTTGCGACCGAACATGTCGTAGCGCCACCCGGTCATGGCGGCGATCTCATCGCCGGTTTCGCCGCGTGCGATCCGGTCAATGTCGGCTGCATTCGCGATCAGGCGGGGGACCACGTCATTTTCTTCGCTGACATGCTTGAGCAGCACTTTCAGCAATTCCGGTGCGCCCGCTGGGATTTGCGCGTTCTGAACGCGCGGGCCGAGTTCCGGAGCATACTTCTCTGGATTATCAATCGCGTCCGAGACGGCTTCTGCGAGGCCCTGACCATACTTTGATCGGATAAAGCCGTTCGGCACGGCGCGCAGCTGACCGAAATCCTGCTCTGAGCGCGGTTTCTGGCTCGCAATCTCCTGGATTGCATCGTCTTTCAGAATGCGGCGACGTGGTTTGTCGAGCTCTTGGGCCAGCGTTTCGCGCCATGCGGCAACAGCAACCACAATGGCAGCATAGTCTTTCTTCGGCTTGCGCAGTTTAAGTCGCTGCCAGGCATTGGCGGGGTCCGTGTCATATTTCGCCGGGTCTTCCAAGTCGGCCATTTCCTCGCGGACCCAACCGAGACGGCCAAGGTTTTCCAACTCGTCCCGCATCTTGAGGTAGGCGTCTCTCAAATGCGTCACATCGCCGAGCGCGTAGACCAATTGTTTCTGGCTGAGTGGGCGGCGGGTCCAGTCGGTGAACTGGCTCGATTTGTCGATCTGGCGCTTCAGCACGCGCTGCACCAGATTGTCATAAGAGATCGAATCACCGAGGCCGAGAGCCATCGCTGCGACCTGCGTATCGAAGATCGGGCCGGGCGGATGTCCAATCAGGCGATTGAAGATTTCGAGGTCCTGACGGGCCGCGTGGAATACTTTCACGCGATTGTCTGCGGCGATAAGGTCGAGGAACGGGCCGATGTCCAGATCCTCTGCCAGCGGGTCGATCAGGCCTTCCACGCCGGGCGCAGAGGCCTGGACGAGGCAGAGCTCGGGCCAATAGGTCGTTTCCCGATGAAACTCGGTATCGACGCAGATAAAGTCGGATTCAGCGAGCTTTCCGCACAGGTCTTCCAGTGCCGACTGCTCAGTAATGGGAGTCAGGGTGTTGTCAGTCATCGCGCGCTTGCGTATCGCATCGCCTTGACAATTGCGAGAGGTTCCGTGCCTTTCGCGCTTTATTTCTGTTGGACCGTATTTCCGGAGAGAGTTTCCGATGCACGCCTATCGCACCCACACCTGCGGGGAACTTCGCAAATCCCATGTCGGTGAAACCGTAAAACTGTCAGGCTGGCTGCACCGCCGCCGCGATCATGGCGGGGTGATGTTCATCGACCTGCGGGATCATTACGGCCTGACACAAGTCGTGTTCAATCCCGGCTCTCCCGGCTTTGGCACGGTCGAGCGCCTTCGCGCGGAAAGCGTAATCACGCTGGAAGGCAAGGTCGTCGCGCGCGATGAGAGCCTCGTGAACCCGAACCTGGCCACAGGCGAGATCGAAGTCGTGGCTGGCGAAGTCAGCGTTCAGTCAGAGGCGGCTGAGCTGCCGCTACCAGTGTTTGGCGAGCCGGAATATCCGGAAGATATTCGCCTGAAGCACCGTTATCTGGATCTTCGCCGGGAAACACTCCACAAGAATATGGTGCTGCGTAGCCAGGTGATCGCCAGCTTGCGCCGCCGTATGATCGAACAGGGCTTCACCGAGTACCAGACCCCGATTTTGACCGCCTCCAGCCCGGAAGGCGCTCGTGACTTCCTGGTGCCGAGCCGCCTGCATCCAGGTGAGTTCTACGCGCTGCCGCAAGCGCCACAGCAGTTCAAGCAGTTGCTGATGGTGTCCGGCTTTGACCGCTACTTCCAGATTGCGCCATGTTTCCGTGACGAGGATGCCCGCGCAGACCGGTCGCCGGGTGAGTTCTACCAGCTTGATATTGAAATGAGCTTCGTGACCCAGGAAGACGTGTTCAGCGCCATTGAACCTGTCATGGCGGGCGTGTTCAGCGAGTTTGCGGATTGGGAAGGCAAGGGCCGCACCGTGCCG